>JALSPY010000196.1 GCA_026985705.1 Hydrogenothermaceae bacterium
TTTTATTTTAATAATAAAACTAATAAAGAAGAAAAAAAGTAAAGGAAAGTGTTATTTTAATTTTTTATTTACATAATTTAAAATATCTTTAGTAATGTTAATTTTATTTCCTATATATAAAATTCCATTCTGAAAACTTCCAGTAAGGATTAAATCATACTTATTTTTCTCTGCATACTCCTTTATAACCTTACCTATTTTCTTTAATAACTCTTTTTCCACTTTAGCCTTTTCCTTTTGAAAGTTTATATATATTGACTGTCTTTTTTGTAAAAGATTTTGATACTCTATAAACTTCTTCTTTTTAATCTCATCACTTAAAAGAGAAGAGTTTAATTCTTTCTCCAATTTTCTCAATTTTGCTTCTATAGTTTTTAGCCGTTGCTCTGCTTTCTTTAACTTTGGTTTTAACTGAGAGGAATATCTTTGACCTATCTTAGATTTGTTTAAAATGTAATTCAAATCTAAATAACCTATTTTTTGAGCAAATGAGCTACTAAAAGATGAAAATAAAAACACCGTAATCAGACTAAAAATAAATTTTTTCATAACTGAAAACCTCCATATTTTTTAAAATATTAATTCTGTTAAAAAGTAATCAACTATTAATGTTAATACAGAAGAAACAACTACTGCTGTTGTTGTTGCCTTTCCTACACCTTCAGCTCCACCCTTTGCTACATATCCAAAATAACAGGAAATCATCACAATCAAAACTGAAAAGACAGCAGATTTATAAAGACCACCAACTATATCGTATAACTCTGTGAAATCCTTCATTTTTTCAACATAAAGATAAGGATTTATGTCATATAAAACTGTTCCTACAAAGTATCCTCCTAAAATTCCTGTTGCATAGGATAGAAGTGTTAAAAGAGGCACCATTATTAAACCTGCCACTAAGCGAGGTGTGATTAAATACCTTATCGGATCAACAGCCATCACTTCTAAAGCATCTATTTGTTCTGTTATTCTCATAGTCCCTATATTTGCCGCTATTGAGGAGCCTGAACGAGCAGTTATAAGAAGAGATACTAAAACAGGGGATAACTCTCTAGCTAGTGAAACAGAAACTAAAGCTCCTATTAGAAACTCTGCATTAAATCTGTGGAATGAAGGATATGTTTCTACAACTAAAACTCCACCTGTAAAAAATCCTGTAATAGCTATAAGTGGAGAGGCTTGCACACCTATATCTTCCATATATTTAAAAATATGTTTTATTCTAGGAGGAGATTTTATTAATGATAATAAAGCCTCTAAAAATAGAATAGTTATTCCACCTGTATGTTCTATAAATTTAATAAAGTTTGCCATTATTATTTAACCTTATATCTCTGGAATTTCATCATCTTCAAATAAACTTTCATCTAGTATTATTTCTTCTTCCTCATCTTTAATTAAAGAATTATTAACTAATTTATTTTCTTCCTTTATTATATCATCATCTTCTAATATCTCTTCCTCTTTACCCTTAGCTAAATTTTCAAATTTGGTTATTTCTTTTATAAATGCAAGTTTTATTATATCTGTTGGTCCATTTCTCTGTTTAGCTATGATTATTTCTGCTATGCCTTCTTCCTCAGGAGTTGGATTTTTCTTATAATATTCTGGTCTATGTATAAACATAACTAAGTCTGCATCTTGCTCTATACTGTTATGAACTATTATATCGTTAGCTATAAAATTGTGGGTATCCTCTACGGTCATATCGTAAACATCTTCTACTCCTAATTCTTCTATACTTACTATCTCATCCCATAATAAATCAGAATTTGCTTTTATCTCCTTTGGAACAGCTATTCTATCTCCGACTTTCAACTGGTCTAATCTATACCAGCCAAAATTATGTTTTAAATCTTTATCGTTATAATGTTGTTTTAAAACATAATTTTCATCTATTTTAAAAAATGGGTGATTGGCAGAAGCTTTTATCTCTCTCCCTGTTCTTGTTTTAAGAAGATAAACTTTCTTTCTACCTGAATAAAAAACTTTTGAAACAAAAGCCTTTCTTATTTTTAGATTTTTGTCCATTGATAACGTATAAAATTGTTTTCCTACCATACTCTTTATAGGAACAAGTTTCCCAGTTTCAGCATTAATAACTAAAGTGTCTCCAGTTAAACATCCACTTTCTCTTAAGTCTGCCAATTGAGGCTTCTTATCTGCTCTCATCTCAACCTGTCTAGATAACTGTGCTAGAGCAATAACCGGAATATTTAACTCTTTAGCTAGTGCTTTTAATCCCCTTGAGATTTCGGCTACTTCCTGCTGTCTACTTTCAACTCTTCTACTAGACCTCATTAACTGAAGATAATCTATGATTATAAGTTTTATATCTTTTTCCCTCTTTAATCTTCTAGCTTTAGCTTTTAGCTCTAAAATAGATAGTGAAGCGGTATCATCTATATATATAGGTGAGGCTGAAATATCAGATGCAACTTTAGTTAATTTAATAAGCTCATCTTCAGAAAGAAAACCAGACCTTAATTTTTTTAAAGGAATTCTACTTTCAAGGGAAAGTAATCTCATAGCTATCTGTTCCTTTGACATCTCAAGTGAAAAAAAAGCTGAAGGATATTTTTCCACTACAGATGTATTATGTATTATAGACAAAGCAAAAGATGTTTTACCCATTGCTGGTCTAGCAGCAATAATTATCAAATCTCCTTCATGGAAACCTGTCGTTAATCTGTCTAATTCATGATAGCCAGATGGAATACCTGTGATTATGGTATCCTTTTTAGATAAATCATTAATAATTTTTAAAGTGTTTGCTATAACTTCGGATATAGGGTAGTATTCTGATATGGTTCTATTTTCATTTAACCTGAATATTTCTGCTTCAGCTTCTTCTATTAACTGGTTAATATCTTTATAGTTTTTTGCCTTTAGAATTATTTTTTTGGAAATCTCAATTAATCCTCTAGCTATAGCTTTATCCTTTATCTGCTTTACTGCAGCTTCTATTATACTTGGGGTAGCTGCTTCATTTACCAGAGTATATATATAAGGTAATCCTCCTATTTCCTCAAGTTTCCCATTACTTTCTAGATGATTTTTAACCAGAAGGAAGTGTGGTTTTTCTCCTTTTTCTACTATTTCTATAATAGTCTCATATATTATTCTGTTTACTTCATTAAAAAAGTCTTCAGGTTTAAGAATGTTGATAACATAATCAACAACTTCAGAATGAACTAAAAGGGCTCCGAGAACAGCCCTTTCTGCTAACTCATCATGTGGTAAAGGTATATCAAATAAATTTTCTTTCATATTTATAATATCCATAGCTAAAATTAAGAAACTAAACTGCCGTTTTTAATATCTCCGTCAACAGTTAAAAGTTTTAAAACATTTTCATCCTTAGATGCAAGTATCATACCTTGTGATTGTATTCCAAATATCTTTCTAGGTTTGAGATTAGCAAAAACAATAACCTTTTTACCAATTAGCTCCTCAGGTTTGTAATATTGGGCTATTCCTGAGACAATAGTTCTTTTTTCATCTCCTAAATCAACTAAAAGTTTTAACAGTTTATCCGATTTTTCAATCTTTTCAGCTTCTAAAACTTCTCCAACTTTAAATTTTAATTTTGTGAAGTCTTCTATACTTACATACTTATCATTACTCTCTTTCTCTTTCACTTCTTTATCTTTCTCCACTTTCTTTTCCTCCTTTTGTTCTTCTAATCTTGGGAATAAAGGTTTTATTTTCTTTTTAACTACACTACCTGAAGGATAACAGAAAGTATAAATCTCATCAGGTAAGTCTTCAAATCCTATATACTCTAAAAGCTGTTTCATCTTGTTTGGCATAAATGGGTAAAGTAAATAGCCTATTAATAATAATCCATCTGCTAAAACATACAATACAGTTTTAAGATAGTCTGAATTTTCTTTTTTTAACTTCCATGGCTCAGTTTTAACAATATACTTGTTTAGAAAATCTATAAATTCCCAAACTTTCTCTAATCCTTTATTAAACTCTAACCTCTTCGTATGTTTATCAAAATATTCTAAAGTTCTTTTATAAATCTCTTCGTATTCTTCCTCTAATTTTGTTCTTTTACCATCTTCTAAACATTCAACTACACCATTGTTAAATTTATTAATCATTGATACTGTTCTAGAGACTAAGTTTCCCAAATCATTTGCCAAATCTGAATTTATTCTGTTTATAATTGCTTTTTTAGAAAAGTCTCCGTCCTGTCCGAAAGGTATTTCTCTTAAAAGGAAATATCTAATCTCATCAACTCCATACTTCTTAACTGCATCAAATGGATTGACAACATTACCTAAAGTTTTAGACATCTTTTGTCCCTCAACAGTCCACCAACCGTGAGCAAAAACCTTTTTAGGAATTTCTAACCCTGCACTCATTAAGAATGCTGGCCAATATACAGCATGAAATCTTAGTATATCCTTACCTACTATATGTATATCTGCAGGCCAAAATGTTTTAAACTTATCCCCTTCTACATTTGGATAACCTACTCCTGTTAGATAGTTAGTTAATGCATCAAACCACACATATATAGTGTGATTTTTATCAAATGGAACAGGTATTCCCCATTTTACCCTATCTCTCTTCCTAGAAACAGATAAATCCTTTAAACCTTGTTTTACAAATGATATAACTTCATTTCTTCTATAGTCTGGCTGTATAAACTCCGGATTTTTTTCATAAAGCTCCAATAATTTTTCCTGATATTTAGAAAGTTTAAAGAAATAACTTTCTTCTTTTATCTTCTCACACTTTTTCTGATGTATAGGACATTTATAGTCATTATCCTTTATCTCTGTTTCAGTTTTAAATTCCTCACAACCTACACAATACCAACTTTCATACTCAGAAAGATAAATATCTCCATTCTCATAACACTTTTGAAATATATATTGGACTGCCTTTATATGGTCCTCATCTGTTGTTCTTATAAATCTGTCATAAGATATATTTAAAACTTCCCATAACTCTTTAAACTTTTTGTGTGTTTTATCTGCTAACTCCTTTGGTGTAATTCCCTTTTTCTCTGCGGTTTGCTGTATCTTTAAACCATGTTCATCTGTTCCAGTTAAGAAAAAAGTTTTATAGTCTCTCTGTCTATAATACCTAGCTAAAACATCTGCCGCTATTGTTGTATAAGCATGTCCCAAATGAGGAATATCGTTAACATAGTATATAGGTGTGGTAATATAAAATTTTTTCATAAAGATTTTCCCCTTAGTTTTTATTTACCAGAATTATTATTATATTAATCTTTTAAGTATTTTGGTGGATTTTATAAATATTCAATATATATTTTATATTGATAGACTAAAATTTTAGAGGTTATTAAAATGGAAACTACTGTTAGAAAACCAGCTGTAAGTAATCTTTTTTATCCGGGGGATAAAGATAGCCTCATATATATGCTAAAGAGTTATTTAGACAAAGCACCTTTATATAAAATAAAACCTGAAGCATTGGTTAGTCCACACGCAGGGTATATATACTCAGGTGAAGTTGCTGCAGTAGGTTATAAACAGCTACTAAATTTAGATAAAAATAAACATTACGATATCCTATTGATAGGACCTTCACATTATGTAGCTTTTGAAGGTGTATCCTTTGGTTTTTATGAATTTTGGGAAACTCCGTTAGGTAATGTCCCTATTAATAAAGAAAGAATTTTTGAATTTATAAGAAAAAATAGAGATTTACCTATTACTACCAATTATCTACCTCATATAAAAGAGCATTCTTTAGAAGTTCAAGTTCCTTTTCTACAAATGGTTTTAAAGGATTTTTCACTAATACCTGTAGTTTACGGAAATACAGATTACAGGTTGATAGAGTATATAATTGATTACTTTAAAAATAACAATACTATAGTTGTAATAAGTACAGACCTTAGTCATTACTATCCTGACGAAATAGCCAAATCTATAGATAACTACTGTAATTTGGCAGTTAAAAATTTAGATATAAATTATTTAAATAAGTGTGAAGCCTGTGGAATGCTAGGTTTAAAGGCAATTATAGATTATGCTAAGAATGTTGGTTGGAAAAGTATTATCTTAGACTACAAAACATCTGGAGATACAGCAGGAGATAAATCATCGGTTGTTGGATATGGTAGTTATGCTTTTTATAAAGATTAATAATAAAAGGGAGAGATAAAGATGTTATTAGATAAAAAAAATATTATTACATCTTTAGATGATATAGATGAAAAGGAAGGAAAAGCCTTAGTTAAACTTGCAAGAGCGGCTATAGAAGAATATTTGAAAGAAGGTAAAATTATAGATTTAAAAGAAATTCCATTTGAAAGTTGGAAAAAATTGGGAGCTTCATTTATTACTTTAGAAAACAAACTATCAGGAAATTTAAGAGGTTGTATAGGCTCTATTATTCCTGTTCAACCTTTATATAAAGATGTAATAAGAAACTCTATAGCTGCAGCTACCCAAGACCCAAGATTTAGACCATTATCTCTCTTTGAATTGCCAGAAACTAGAATAAAGGTTTCTATTCTATCTTACCCAAAGCCAATTCAATATGAAGACCCAAAAGATTTACTAAATAAAATAGAGCCTATGAAAGATGGGCTTATATTAAGATATAAAAACTTCCAAGGAACATTTTTACCTGATGTTTGGGAAGATTTACCGGATAAAACTTTATTTCTATCAAACTTATGTTTAAAGGCAAATCTACCTGCTGATTGTTGGATTAATCTACCTGTTGAAGTCTACAAATACAGGACAAAAGTATTTAGTGAAGATTAAATATCAAAAGGATTTCTTAATTTCCCCAATACTTTTTTAGTTATTTTATTATTCCCATTGCATACATTATCTTTCTTTAACATTAAATACTGCTCCTTTGTTATAGGTGGATTTGGTAATAACTCAAAGATTGGTAAAAATGGAATAAAGAACCAGTTTGGAACTTGAATAACCTTTCTATTAATTCCTATATACTTTAAACTAAACTCAAATAGCTCTTTATATGAGACTATTTTTTCTCCACATAAATTCCAAATTTTATTTTCAAAATCTTCAAAGACATTTTTAACGAAAATATCTCTTACATCGTATATATGTATTGGTTGAACTTTACCTCTAGGTGCGAGGAAAAATGGAGATATTTTTGATAACTTTTTTAAATCTTCAAATAGTTTTTGACCTTTTCCAAGAATAATTGAAGGTCTAAAAATAGAATGATTTAAACCTGAATTGATTACAGTCTCTTCTGCTAAAGCCTTTGTTTTGTAATATCTACTTTCTGCATCAGTTGATACTCCTAAGGCTGACATTTGTAAAAATTTTGATACTTTGCTAGAAATAGCCCCTTCCACTAATCTTTTAGTATATTCATAATGGATTTTTTCAAAAGATATCCCTTTTCTTCTATTCTCTATAAGAATACCTAATAGGTTTATAATAACATCTGGTCTTTCTTTTTTAACTAAATGTTCTAAATCTTCTTGAAAGTGAAGAAATTTTATATTTTTTTCATTAAATAACTTTTTTGCTTTATTTATATTTCTAGTTGGAGCAACAATATATACTGTTTTTTCTCTTAGGAGTTTATTTACTATATATCTCCCAACAAAACCTGTCGCTCCAGTTATAAAAACTTTCAACCTTTAAGCAGTTGTTTTTTCTTTACTTCTTACCTCATCTTTTTTTATTGAAACTTCAGCTTCTATTTCCTTTGCATTTATAACCTTTTCCTCATCCTTTTTTTCGCCACTTAAAGCATCTTTAAAGCTCTTTATTCCTTCCCCTAATCCCTTTCCTATTTCAGGTAGCTTTTTAGCTCCAAATAACAAAACCAATATTCCAAAGATTAATAACAATTCTGGAATTCCTATACCACCAATCATATTTATACCTCCGTAAAATCTGACACTTAATAAAATATCACAATTTGAATTAAAAAAAACTGTTTAAAATCTTAAAAATAAAGGTTTTTTAAGAAAAAATCTATAAAAATAAAGTTATAAAATTATCTAATTTATTTAACAGCAATGGTAAATATTCTATTTTTAACATACTTAATATGTTTGATTTCTTTACCTTCTATCCATTTTTTAAACTGCTCTGAAGATAAAACTAAGTTTTTAATATCCTCCTCAGTTGCATCTACAGGAACTTTTATCTTACCTCTAACTTTTCCATTTATCTGTATAGGAATTTCAACTGTATCTTCCTTTAATGCATCTTCATCAACTTCTGGGAATGGTTGGTTTATTGTATAACCTTCATTTCCTATTTCTTTCCAGAGGGTATCAGCTATAAATGGAGTAAATAAAGATAGTAATAAAATTAGATTTTCTATAGCCTCTTTTAAGACCTTCTTATTATTCCCTTTGTAATTTCTTAATTCATTAACTAACTCCATTATTGAAGAAATAGCAGTGTTAAACTGATAGTTTTTAGTAATATCTGTCTGGACTTTTTTTATAGTTTGGTGGAGTTTCCTTCTTAACTTTTTGTCCTCCTCCGATAAACTCTTAAAATCTTCTTTAGAGTAAGAGATATTTTTAATATCTTCAGCATAATTAATAACTAAATTCCAAACTCTATTTAAAAATCTGTTTGCTCCTTCAACCCCTGTTGTAGTCCATCTGAAATTTACTTCTGGTGGAGCAGCGAATAAAACATACAATCTGACTGTATCTGCTCCATACTTTTTTATCATCTCATCAGGGTCAACTGTGTTATGTTTAGACTTTGACATTTTATCTGATTTTCCGTATTTCTCTTCTAACTCCTCAAGAATTTCTAAAGGTAAATTTAGTTTTTCAAATAAAAGTTTTGCATTATCATTTACAGTTAAAAAGTTTTCCTCTAAAAACTCTTTTAGTTTTTTACTCATTTTCTTACTATTACCTTTTAATTTAATTTTTACAATTAAATTTTAATCTAAATGTATATTTTTTCCTATATTGAAGTATATTTATCCTAACTTTAATTTTATAAATAGAATGATAAATTTTTAAGGAGTTTACTTATGGGCAAAAAGTTAGCATTTGCAAACTTTATATTTTTAATGATTTTTGGTTTTACATTGGCTCACGAGTATAACTCCCATCATTACGAAGATGATGATCATTACAAAGATCATGGAAAATATTATGATGACCGTTATAGAGAAAATGCAGAAGATAAATGTGATGAGGCTTATGAATGTTTAGATAAATGTCCTCCAGTACTTTATAAAAATTGCCTTAAGAAATGTTTAGAGAAATATCCCTGTGATGAAATAAATCCTTAAAAAAGAAAAAGGGGGAAATCAAAGTTTTTGTAGTGCTTCCTTCATTCTATTCATTCCCTCCTTTAGATTTTCCATAGATGTTGCATAAGATAATCTGATATTTCCTTCT
>JALSPY010000197.1 GCA_026985705.1 Hydrogenothermaceae bacterium
ACTATATTAGCTCTTCTATTTGCAGTCCCTATAGGTATAGGTATAGCAATATTCTTGTCGGAAATTTCTCCAAACTTTTTAAAAACTCCGTTAGGTGTAGCTATAGAGATGTTGGCAGCTATACCAAGTATTATATATGGTATGTGGGGATTATTTACTTTAGCTCCAATTATGAAAAATTATGTTGAACCTTTTGTTCAAAAAACATTAGGACAAATCCCTATAATTGGGCTTTTATTTCAGGGAGATATTATGGGAGTTAGTATATTTACGGCAAGTGTGGTTTTAGGAATTATGATTATTCCGTTTATAGCAAGTGTTTCTAGAGATGCTTTAAATCTAACTCCAAATATAATGAAAGAGAGTGCTTACGCAGTTGGAGCAACAAAATGGGAAGTGATAAAAGACGTGATGATACCATACTCTAAATTGGGTATATACGGAGGAATAGTTTTAGCATTAGGAAGGGCTTTAGGTGAAACAATGGCTGTAGCATTCGTTATAGGTCATAATCCAGAGATAAATTTATCTCTCTTTCAACCGGCTACCACTATAACGGTAACATTGGCTAACGAATTTACGGAGGCAGATACAGATTTATATCTATCATCTTTATTCTATTTAGCCTTAATCCTCTTCATACTAAGTTTTGTTATCTTAGCAGTTGCTAAATATTTCTTAATAAAGGCTGAGAGAGGATTTAAAAGATGAATGCTACTGTAAAAAAAAGAAAAATAATCTCATTAATAGCCCTATCTCTATCTACGGGAGCAGCTTTATTCGGACTATTCTGGTTAGTTTTTATCCTATTTGATGTTATAAGGAATGGTATCGCAGGTTTAAGTTTAGACCTGTTTTTAAAAGACCCTGCACCTCCGGGAGTTGAAGGTGGAGGTTTAAGGAATGCATTTGTCGGTCAGTTGGAAATAGTGTTTTTTGCAACTATAATGGGGGTACCTCTAGGAGTTTTAGCAGGGACCTTTATAGCTGAATATGCTAGGGGAACCAAATTTGCAAGGGTTGTATCTATTCTATCTGACATAATGGTAAGTGTTCCTTCTATAGTTGTAGGGACTTTTATATACTCTATTCTAGTAAAACCTATTGGTAGTATAAATTTAGGTGGATTTTTAGGAGTTTTATTTTTATCTGTGATTATCGCAATAATATTTGGTGGGATTTTAAATTTTGTTGTTAACAGAATACTGAATAATATATCTATTAAGAAACCTGCAACAGTAAAACTTATAAATCTTTCAGTTGTGTTAATGACAGTTTTATTTGGTTTAACAACATTTATTGTTCTATTTCCGAAATTTGTTGATAAAATATACGGGTTTAATGGATGGGCTGGTGCTTCAGCTTTAGCATTCATAATGATACCTGTTGTTTTAAGGACAACTGAGGATATGTTAACTCTTGTTCCTTGGACTTTAAGGGAAGCTGCTTTTGCATTGGGAGCTTCTTACTACAGAGTAATAAAGGATATAGTTTACCGTTCAGCTATTACGGGGATAATAACAGGTGTTATTCTCTCAATATCAAGGGTGGCAGGAGAAACAGCTCCTTTACTATTTACATCCTTTAATAATCAGTTTTTTACTACAAATATGAATGAGCCTATAGCATCGTTAACTGTTATGATATTTACCTATGCGATGGGTCCATACGAAGATTGGCATAGACAGGCTTGGGCTTCTGCATTAGTTATCACACTGTTTATTTTATTGATAACAGTAATAGCAAGAAGTATAATTCATTATAAATTTGGAAAACATAAGAGCCAATGAATAAAAAGTTTTTTAAATATCTGTCTTTATCAACTATAGGTTTACATCTGGTATCTGGAATAGTTGTAGGAGTTTTAATAGGTTATTATTTAGATAAATTTTTTAATACATCTCCTTTGTTAACTATTATCTTTTTCTTCTTTGGAGTGGGGGCAGGTTTTAGAAATATGTATAAAGATGTCCAAAAGTATATTGCTAATGAAGAGAAAAATATAGATGAAAAATAAATATCTAAAAATATTTGAGCTTTTAATATCAATTGCAGTAAGTTTAGGTTTTATATATATCTTTTATAAGATAATAGGTTTTAAAACATTTTTGAAATTTCTAAAGGAAGTTTCAGTTATAAATGTATTAATCGCCTTCTTTATCTATACTTTAAGTTATATAACTCGCACTTATAGATGGAAGATAACATTAAGTATTAAAGAGCTTAAAAAACTTTTTAAATTAACTGTTTACAACACAGTTTTTAATATATTTTTACCATTTAGAACAGGTGAGCTTTCATTTTTTTATATGTTAAAAAAGGAAAATGTGCCAATTAAAGATAGTGCTTTAAGCTTCTTTACAGTCAGAATATTTGATGCTCTATCACTTGGAACTGTTTTCTTAGTTTCATTGTTTTTATATAAGGGATTAATTCTCTATGCAGGACTATTTTTTCTAATTTCTCCATTAATCTTTTATATATTAAAGTATCTAACAGGTTTTATAAAAAATGATAAGTTTCAAAAGTTTCATTCAGAAGTTTTAAGCTTAAAAAATCTACTAATTTTATATTTCCTATCAATATTAACTTATATCTTAAAGTTTACAAGTTTTTATTTTGTCCTACCTAAAAATATAAATCTATCCTTTATAGAAAATTTCTTTGCATCAGCATCAGGAGATTTAACTACAATATTACCTATTCACGGTCTGGCAGGTATAGGAACTTATGAAGCTGGATATATAGGAATTCTTGTTTTTCTAGGAGTAGATAAGGAGACTGCTATTCTTTCCTCTGTATTTGTTCATATATTTATACTTACTTCTTCAGCTTTATTATCTCTCTTATGTTATTTGCTTTTAAGAAAGTAATCTTAAACTAACTCTCTTTTTATACTTTCAATTGTTTATTTTTTGAAATTTTAATAAAAATTAATAGTGTTAATCTTTTTTTTAATTTCTTAAAGCAGTAAAATTAAAACTAAAAATATGATATTTATCAGGGAGATAAACAATGGAAGATTTAAAGAAACAGGAAGTTTATAAACTTCTAAACAAAGCCATTGATGAATATAAGAGAGAAAATTATGAAATTGCAATAGTTTACTTAGATGACGCTTTACAGTTGGACCCTAACAATGCAGAGGTTCACTACTGGAGAGGAAAGGTTGCAACTTTAGATTTGAATGATGAAGTAATAGAGAATGCTATAGCTGATTTTTCAGAGGCAATTAATCTCAAACCTGATTACTGGGAAGCTTACTTTGAGAGAGGAAAAGTTTATCTATATTTTGACAGGCTTGAAGATGCAGAAAAAGATTTCTTAAAGGTAATAGAGCTAAATCCTAAGTTTAAAGATGTCTATTCATACCTGGCTCAGATAGAGATACAGAGAGGAAATGATGATAAAGCTATGGAATATTTAAATAAAGTTGGGGGAGAAGGTGATTATAAGTATTACTTTAACTTAGGAAAAATATTCTTTAATGCTAAAAGTTATAAATCTGCAATTGAAAACTTTACAAAGGCTTTAGAGGATAACAAATATCTTGTTGATGCTTACTATTACAGAGCAAAATCTTATGAGGCTATAGGTGAGTATAAGAAAGCTATAACAGATTTTAAAAATGCAACAATACTAATGCCTGAAGAAAAAAAATTCTTTACAGAAATGGCTAAAGTATTCTTCAAAATGGCTGAAGATGAGTTAGAGAAAAATGGAGATATTCTTAAATCTGCCGATTATTTCATTGAAGGATTAACAATAGATTACAACCTAAAAATAGACCCTAAGTATGAAGATGTTTTTCAAAAAGCAGCTAAAATTTGTATGGAGAATAAAGATTTTAAAAGGGCTTTAGAGTATTTAGAGTTTGAAGATAGAGTTTTAGAGAATACATTTGTAGAGGGAAAATTAGATTATGAAACTTATCAGAGAAAGAAAGGTATTATAAACTCTTTAATGAAAGAGGCAGAAAGAGGATTACCTTTAAAAGAAAGAATAAAGAAAAAACTGTATGATTTATACTTAAGATAGATTTTAGTTCTTTTCTATAAATTTTTTAAAGTTTTTTAATAATTTTAAACCTGCCCTTTGGCTTTTTTCCGGGTGAAATTGGACAGCCCAAATATTGTCCTTTTCAATTGCAGAACAAAACTCGGTTATATAATCTGTAGTTGAAGCCATAATCTCCTTTTCAACAGGTTTGACATAAAAGGAATGAACAAAATAGAAAAATTCACCATCTTTTATTCCATCAAACATATTTTTACAATTTTTCTTCCAAATTTGGTTCCATCCCATATGTGGAATTTTAAAACCTTTCTTATTTTCAAATCGGACAACCTCACCTTTTAAAACACCTAATCCTCTATGTTTACCAAACTCATACCCATACTCAAATAAAATCTGTAGTCCTAAACATATTCCAAGATATGCCTTCCCATCTTCTATAGATTTTATTATTTCTTCCGTTAATCCTAGTTTATTAAGATTACTTATTGCATCTCCAAAAGCTCCTACACCGGGAACAACAAGAGCATTTGCATTTTTTAAATCTTGTGCATTAGAAGAAACCTTTACATCAATTCCTACAGCCTCTAGAGCCTTTGCTACACTTCTTAAATTTCCCATTCCATAATCAACAACTACTACTTTAGCCATTTTTCAAACCTACTTTGTAGTTATTTTTGTAAAGTCTGCAATTTTTCTAAATGTGTTATCTATAAGTTTCATCAATGAAAGTCTATTATTTCTTATACTGTCATCTTTAACCATAACCATAACATTATCAAAGAAGTTGTCTATATATCTCTTAAGTGTTAATAGTTTATTTAAGGCTTCTTTGTAATTATTTTCTTCTATATACTTTTCAACTTCTTTCTTAACTTCCATATATCTCTGATAGAGCTCCTTTTCTTCTTTTTCTACAAGTAAGTCCTCTGTAAATTTAAAAATAAACTTCTGAGGTATAATTTTCCCAACTCTTTTAAATACAGTCATTATTTCCTCAAACTCTGGATTTTCTTTTAATTCTTGTAAAGCTTTTATTTTTAGATAATTCTTATAAAGATTTCCTTTATCTACAGCAACAACTGAGTTTATTATATCTGTATCGTATCCCCTGTCTTTCATATAAGAAACAAATCTACTGTTAATAAAATCTATAATTTCAGGAATAACTTCCTCATCAAAAATCAAACTCCAATCTTTTTCCAACTCAGCAAATTTTAAGATTTTTTTCTTTCTAGTCTCTTTTTCTAAGATTTTTAAGAATTTTTCTAAATCTAAATCTATTTCTTTTTCCACTAACAGTCTAACTATTCCAATACTGTTTCTTCTTATGCCGTATGGGTCGGCTGTAGCCTTTGGTTTCTCTCCGATTGATAGGAAGGATATTACCGTGTCTAATTTGTCTGCCAATGCTAAAACTGTTCCTACATCTGTTTTAGGTAAATCATCTTCAGAGGTTTTAGGTAGATAATGCTCATATATCGCCTTTGCAACCTCTTCTTTTTCTCCCTGTTTCAACGCATAATACATTCCCATTAAACCTTGAAGCTCATCAAACTCTTTTACCATTTCTGTTAATAAATCACATTTAGAAAGTTTATTAGCTCTTTTTAAATCATCAGTCTTATTTACATTTATTTCTTTAGCTAACAGTAAAGCTATATTTCCATTTCTCTCAACTTTTTCTAGAAGAGAACCTAGCTTTTGGTGAAATTGAATACCTGCTAATTTAGGATAAAATTCCTCTAAATTATGTTTTAAATCTTCCTCATAGAAAAATAAAGCATCTTCAAGCCTTGCCCTTAAAACCTTTTCATATCCCCTTTTGACTAATTCTCTATCTTTTACTGCAGTGTTTGATATTGCTAAGAATTTAGGAATAAGCTCACCATCTTTTTCAAAATTAAAGTATCTCTGGTGAACTTTACAAACTGTTATTATTACTTCTTTAGGTAGAACTAAATATTTTGGAGAGAAATCTCCTAAAATTCCAACTGGAAATTCATTTAGATTTACAACCTCATCAAGTAGCTCTTCATCTATTATAGGTTTAGCATTAAGTGTTCTAGCAAAACCTTCTATCTGTGTTTTTATAGCCTCTTTTCTCTCTTCATACTTTGGAATAATAAAACCTAACTTTAATATCTGTGAATAACTTAAAGCGTCCGGTATCTCTTTTTTTTCTCCTCTACCTATCGGTTTAGTCATAAACCTGTGTAGATGTGTATATCTAGAGGCTTCTACAGTGGCAATTTTTATTGGTATAACTTTATCATCTAAAAGGGAAACTATCCATCTAATAGGTCTAGAAAATCTGTAATTACTTTCATTCCATCTCATACTTTTAGGAAATGGTATTTTAGATATAAAATCTGGTATAACTTCCTTTATATACTCCTCTAATTTTTTCCCTTCAATTTTTACCTTTGCACCTATATATTTTCCTTTTTCATTTTCTATAACTTCTAGTTTATCTATATCTATATTATTTTTTTTAGCAAATGCTAAAGCAGCCTTTGTATATTTCCCTTCACTATCAACTGCAACTTTTAAAGGAGGACCTATTAACACTTTTTCTTTATCTTCTTCTTTCTCTTTCAGATTTTTCACTAAAAAAGCTAATCTTCTAGGTGTTGAAAAGACTTCTATATTATCTTCACTTTCTATATAGAAAAATTTTTCAAAAAGTTTATATAAATTCTCATTAAAATATTTCCTTGCAGTGTTTATAGCCTTTGAAGGTAGCTCCTCAGTCCCTATCTCAAGTAAGTAATTTCCCATTCTACTATCCTTTAAATTTTAGTATTTAGAATTATTATTTTAACCTCAAATGATTTCAGTTAAAAATTAATTGTGTATTTCTATTTTCACTAGACTTATTTATGTTTAAATACAAGATGAAATAATCTCTAAAAAAATTTAGGAAGGAATAATTTGGTAAATTCATAAATCTCTTAAAAGCTATTTAATAAATCTTCAACCTGTCTTATATTCTACATATAAACTGGTTATTAATTGTTAAAATTATTAGATAGAATTACCATAAAAGAGGATAAAAGCATTGGATAGATTAATAAAGTTTAATCAATATCTTAAAAATAAATACGGTGGAAGAATTCAAAAAATATCTATAGATGCAGGTTTTACTTGTCCAAATAGGGATGGTTCAAAAGCTTCTGGTGGTTGCACATTTTGTAATAATCTGTCTTTTAGTCCATATGCTATGAGTAAAAAGACAGTAGAGGAACAGGTGGAAAAGGCTATCTCATTTTATAAAAAGAGATATAAAAATCTGAAAGGATTTATAGCTTACTTTCAGGCATTCACAAACACTTATGCCCCAGTTGAAAAGTTAAAGGAAATTTACGATAAAGCTATGGAATATGATGAAATTATAGGAATGTCTATAGGAACAAGACCTGATGTTGTCCCAGAGGAAGTTTTAGACCTTATAGCCTGTTATACAACTATAAAACCTGAAATATGGATTGAGTATGGTTTGCAAACTGCGAATATAAACACTTTAAGAGCTATAAACAGAGCTCACGGTGTAGCTGATTTTGTTGATGCAGTTTTAAGAACAAAAAAGAGAGGTGGAATTAAAGTTTGTGCCCATATGATTGTTGGTCTTCCCGGTGAAACAATGGAGGATTATATAGAAACTGTAAAATTGATAGCATCTTTGCCTGTAGATGGAATAAAAATTCATCCTTTACATATAGTAAAACATACTGTAATGGAGAAACAATATTACAACGGAGAGATAAAAACTTTAACTTTAGAGGAGTATGCAAATATAGTTGCAGAGCTTTTAGACTATCTACCAGATGGTATGATTATCCATAGAATAACAGGTGAAGCAAGTGAAGATGAGCTTATAGCTCCCGATTGGTGTTCTCCTAGAAGGAAACAGGAGGTTTTAAAAACAATTGAAGAGGCTATTAGAAAAAGGAATTATTTAAGAATTTTATGATATAAAGTAATATATAATTAAATAAAAGCTGAATATATTTAGTTATCAGATGAATTAAAAAAAGCTAAAGCTTCGTATAAAGCTCTAATAGATTAGAATAAGCTTTTGTTTTTCTTTTTAAAAGAGCTAATTTATTCCAAAAGTAAAAAATAGGATCATTTAAATTAGTATAAGTTTCTGATTTGAGTAATGGAATGTAAACAAATAGTAGTAAATTCTTTAAAAAGCAATCAATTTTATTCGGTGTATGTGTAATTTACTCTAAAACTCCATATCCTAGAGATGTTTTTCCACCTATACCTATATTTACAAAGGCTTTTTTTAAGTCTTTTTCTAAATCTCTACCGTAAACATTAATATTTTTAAAGAAAAACTTAAAAGTAGTTCCTTTTGGTATTGCTAAAAATGTTATTGGATTAGGATTTTGCCAATCTGCTGGTGGTTTATTTCCTTCATAATATTCTGGAAAGTGTGGGTTCATAATATCTATATCAAATCCTTTAAAGTCTGTAGGATAGGCATCTAAAATAACAAGTTTCCCTTTTTGTTGCTGATTTCCAAAGATTTCAACTATTTTTTTCTCTTTATCACCATTAGGTTTATTTTCATCAATTCTTTTTTCTATTTCTTTAAATCTTTCTTCTTTCCATTCTGCTAATTTCCAAATTCTATAAGCTCTTAAAACTCCTTTTATTGCTGACGCTGGTATGTATGGAATTCCGTATATATGGTGTAATTTTATGGATGTTTCTAAAACTGAGCCACTTCCAAGCCCTACAACTAAACGGGTTTGGGTTGTTAACTTAAATGTACTGTCTGCTATTTGGTTTTGTCTCTCAATAACATTTTTTAATGATTTTTTTATTTTACCTTGCTTAACTTCTTTTAATAAAAAATCTCTATAAATTTCAAATCTGTTTTTCAATCTTAGAAAACTGTTAACTAAATCACAATTTTCTTTATTTTCTCTTTCTGTTTTGTTTTCTCCAAAATAGTTATATATACTTTTTCCTATTAATTTTATTGAAAAGGATATATTTTCGTATTTGCCTGAATTATATTCTTTCTTTCTCTTACTACAATTAAGTAGATTTGTAAAAAATCTTCCATCAAGTTTATTTTTATCTATTTCATAACCACTATGTTTAATTTCTATAAGTTTATTCATTGCAATTTTAAATAAATCATCATCTTTAACAACTAAAGAAAAAGCCAAATTCTTTGGGAAAGATATATCTAGAACTTCCTTATTCCCATCTTTTTCTACAAAAAAATCCAAATACTTATTTAACAAAAGAGCTATATTGTCAATCTGCCAGTTATGGAGTTTTAGAGCTTCTCTTGTATTGTTTGGAATAG
>JALSPY010000198.1 GCA_026985705.1 Hydrogenothermaceae bacterium
AGGCTCTTTTACAACATATGGAATTCCATCAGCATACAGGCTGTATTTTTCCTTTGTTTTTCCATATTCTAAAAATTTGCTGTTTTCTAAAAGCTTGTGATTTCCAAAACCCTTTCGTAAGCTTCCGTAAACAAAGACATAATTTTTATAGCTTCAATAACCCCTTCTTCGGCTTCATAACCTGCTCCCCTCAGTCCTCTTGTTGAGGCAAACTAAATTCCATCGTGCAGAGTGTCAATGTAATTTTCTATCGTCATCGCCTCTTCAGGAAATCTCTCCAAAAACAGCGTAAGTATAGATACAGCTATGTATGTAGGAATGTAAACAAAATCTACTCTCGCATCAGAAGGCATGTGAGTGCCTTTCGGCAGTAAACTTCCAGTATTCGTCAACTCTGAAAAATCTGTCTGCTTTCCTCTGGTTTTCAACAACAGACTGAACAAATTTTTTTAGCTCATAGAGTGAATATTTATCATCTGGAATTTCCCTATCAGCAAAAGCGTCTAAAAACTGGTACAGTTCTTTTTGCAAGTGCAGTGCCTCTTCAACCATACCTTTGCCTTCTTTTTTTTACATACTTAAACTCTTTTAACATTTTGAAAACCTCCTGAAGATTGTTTGCGAAAATTAATTATAAGGAGATAGTAGTGGACAATAGTGGACAGCTTAGACAATAGACTCTCTGAAACCTTCTAAAGAATCTTTACTGATGTATATACAAAAGCTACTGTTTATTTTAAAATCGCTGATTTGAATGCCGTGTTCTTTTAGTAATTTTGTTAGTCTCTGGATTCTTTTGTAAACTTTGTTTTTTATAGCACGTTCCTCTTCTACAGTTCTTGGGTCCTGTTCATAAACTTCTTTATCTGTCAGATTTTTCCTTTTACAATCCCTTAAAGCAATGCACAGGATAATCTCAAATGCATTCTTTTTCTTGACAGCAACAGGTTTGCCTTTTATAAATATTTTTTTCTTTTTCATAGTCTACGAACAGGTCGTAATTTTCTATCAGACTGTCGTAATTTTCTATCAGACTGTCGTAATCAATCTCCTGCTTACTTTTAAGCTCTGGAGTCCCACTGTTTTCATTAGTTATCAGATATACTGTCTTTTTCTGCTTTTCCTTTTCTAATAGCTGATATAAATTCTCAAGCATCTAAAGTTCTGCTTCTGAGAGATTTCCTTTTTCTGCCTGGCTTTTCAGATAGTTGAATATATCTTCTGCTTTGTTAATTTCTCCTCTGTTTATACTGACAAGTCCAAGATAGTAATAGGCTCTATTTTTTATTTCTGGTTGTTTTACCAGTTCTTCAAACAGTCTCTCTGCTTCTCTGTATTTTTTCTTATGCTCAAAAAGTAAAACTGCCTTTCTATACTTAAGGTTAATCCATTTTGATTCTCCCAATTCGTCCTGAATAATCTTTTCTATATCTGGATTTTTGTTAAGGAAACCATCTATTTTTTCTATAAACTCCCATGCCTTTATAAAATTCACTTTCCTTGTTTTAAGGTCTTCAACTTCTTTGAGAGTATAATCTATATATTCAGGCAGTTTATTTATTATTTCATCAAGATTTTCCCTTTCGTCTTCAAACAGTTCGTTTAGCTGTAATTCTAAGCCTTTAAGTTTAGGGATTTTCATTTTTACAAAAGAACTTTATCTAATTCTCTATAAATTCTTTTTACTTCTTCTTTTAGTATTTTAGAGTTTTCATTTAACCATCCATTTTTATACCATTTGTAATAAGGTGTATTTATTATTTCCCAACCTGCTCTTTTGAGAATTTCAATTCTCTCTAAATGAGCTTGGGAATATGTTTTTCCATCTAAATCGAAATGGTAAATACCATCAACTTCTACAGCCACAAATTTTTTATAAATCTTCTAATAGAGTTAGAGAAAAAAATAAAACATAAAAAGTTAAGTATGGGATTACAAATGTTAATTATTCTTTTAAGAAATCCAATAACAGGAGAAAGTTTTTGTTTAGAACTACATAGTATGAATATCTTTTAAGAAAAGTTAAATCCTGTTATACTTTAAATCTTAAAATTAAATTGAAGGAGGTAAGTTATATATGGCAGTTGTTGTAGTTCAAGAAGGAGAAAGTTTTGAAAAAGCTTTAAAAAGATTTAAAAAGTTATGTGAGAAAGAGGGTATATTAACGGAAATGAAAAGGAGAGAATATTATGAAAAACCTTCCCAGAAGAGAAAAAGAAAACAAAGAGCTGCTAGAAAAAGATTAATAAAAGCATTAAAGAAAAAAGGTTTACTATAATTGGGAGGTTTTTTCCCATGTCTACCCTTTTAAATAGACTTCAAACTGAAATGAAAATTGCTTTAAAATCAAAGGATACGGATAGATTATCTGTTGTAAGAATGTTAATTTCTGAAATAAAGAAAGAACAAATTGATAAAAAAAGGGAACTTTCAGATAGTGAAGTGTTAACTGTAATTCAAAGGTATGCTAAACAGAGACGAGACGCTATAGAGCAGTATAAAAAAGCAAATAGACAAGATTTAGTTGAAAAAGAGCAAAAAGAGCTTAATATAGTATTAGAGTTTCTTCCTAAACAGTTAACTGAAGAGGAAATAGTAAAGATTGTAGATAAAACTATAGAGGAAGTTGGGGCTGCTTCAATAAAAGATATGGGAAAAGTTATGAAATCAGTTATGGAAAAAGTAAAGGGAAGAGCTGATGGAAGTTTAGTAAGTAAAATTGTAAGAGAAAAATTAAGTTAATAAATTTAACTTTATAGAGAGTATTTAGGAAAAATAGAAGGAAGAAAAATGTTAGATTTCGTTTTAATTCTTACATTTATATATTTATTGGTAGCTGGATTTTACTATGGACTTGCTGCAAGCACTATAAGATTTATCGGAGTAATAATAGGAATATACTTATCCCTTATCTTCTTTAAACCTATAGCATCATTTATGAACAAATATCTTCATGCAAATGAAACTTTAGTAGAATTTCTATCCGTATTCTTTATTTTCTCTTCAATTATAGTTATATCCTTTATGTTTAAGGTTCTAGTAAAAGATAAAGTTGAAGAAAATTACAAAATAAAGATTATTGACAAAATAGTTGGTGGCTTATTTGGATTATTCCTTTACATTTTCATACTGTATGCACTTATCAAATACTCAAATGAAGGCTCTATTATATATGATTTAACCTCCCAGTCTAAAATTATCATGACTTTAAAAGATTGGATAGAAAAATAATAATTCTAACTTAAAAATCTTTAAAAGTTCAATCTGCTTTAAGAATAAATCACTTTGTAAATTAATCCTAAAATAAAATTTCATTTATAAAAACATTTTTTGATGTATCATTTAATATATCTTCATAGTAAATAAATACAAACCTTTACGAAAAGGAGGTAAAGATGACTTTTAACTTAGAAGAATTTCTAGAAAAAGATAAACTCAAAATTGGAGATAGAGAATTTAAATCTAGATTAATTGTAGGTTCCGGTAAATATAAAGACTTTGAGGAGACAGCTAAAGCTACAGAAGCATCTGGAGCAGAAATTATAACAGTTGCTGTAAGAAGAGTTAATATTACAGACCCTTCTAAACCTAACTTATTAGATTACATAGATACATCTAAAGTTATGATATTACCTAATACAGCAGGTTGTTATACAGCTGAGGAAGCTGTTTTAACGGCAAAACTTGCAAGGGAGGCTTTAGGACACGGATTTGTAAAATTAGAGGTAATAGGAGACCAAAAAACCCTTTATCCAGATATGGTAGAAACCTTAAAGGCGGCAGAAATATTAGTAAAAGAGGGTTTTACTGTCCTACCGTATATTACTGATGATCCTATAATGGCTAAAAAGTTTGAAGAAATAGGATGTGCTGCTGTAATGCCCCTAGCTGCTCCAATAGGTTCAGGATTAGGTTTGCAAAATCCTTATAATATTCTCTTTATAAAAGAGGCTGTAAATGTTCCAGTTATTGTTGATGCAGGAATTGGGACAGCTTCAGATGCGGCTATTGTGATGGAGCTGGGAGTTGATGGAGTGTTAATGAATACTGCTATAGCTCAAGCTAAGGACCCAATAAAAATGGCTGTTGCTATGAAACATGCGGTAATTGCAGGTAGATTAGCTTATTTAGCTGGTAGAATACCTAAAAAGATGTATGCTTCAGCATCTTCTCCAGTTGAAGGTATGATTGAGATTAACAAAAGTAAAAAGAACTAGCCTGTTTAAATTTATGAAGTTATTTTTATATAATGTTAATATTTTATTAACAATTATTTTATAAAGAAAAAAATACGTGGGAGGTATTTTAAAATGAAAAAGGGTGGTCTACTTCTTACTGCTTTATTAACAGCTTCTTTTTTAGTTGCCTGTGAGAACAAAGGTGGTGGTGAACAAGCTCAACAACAGGAGCAAACTCAACAGGAGGAGCAAGCTCCACAGCAACAAGAACAAACTACTCAGGAGCAGGCTACTGAAGAGCAAACTACTGAAGAACAGACTGCAGGTGAAGAAAACACAGGGGCTGAAGAAGGTGCTACTCAGGAAGAAAATACCACAGGTGAAAATACAGAAAATCAAGGTGGAGAGCAATCTGGGGAAGCTCAAGGTGAAAATAATGAGCAGGCTCAAGCTGAAGAAAATGCAGGCGGTGGCGATGTAGAAAAAGGAAAACAACTGTTTACATCTAACGGTTGTACAGCTTGTCATCAAGAGAAAGCAGATGCAGTTGGACCTGCTTTAGCTAAGATAGCTCAAGCTTACGCTGGTAAAAAGGAAGATTTAATCAAGTTTTTAAAAGGTGAAGGAAAAGCTATAGTTGACCCTGCTAAATTCTCTATAATGCAACCTAACTTAGCAAAAACTAAAGCTTTATCTGATGGAGATTTATCAGCTTTAGCTGATTACATTTTAAGTGTTAAATAATTAATTTAAATAAGCCCCCATTCAGAGCTGGGGGCATCTCTGTATTATCTATTTTCTAATATTCTATTTTTCCAGAGTGTAGCCTTTTCTAAAATATAATCTTTATTGAGAACTAAAACCTCTTTATTTAAGACCTTAATATCTCCGTTTATTATAACTGTGTCAACATCTAAGCCTTTTGATGAGTAAACTATCTGTGTGTATGGGTCAAATAGAGGATTTAAATGTGGTTGTGTTATATCTATCAGTGTAATATCAGCTTTTTTTCCTATTTCTAAACTTCCAATCTTGTCATACTGTTTTATCGCTTTAGCTCCCTCTCTAGTTGCCATTAGAAGAGCTTCCTTAGAGTTAACAACAGTTGGATTTAGATTATACCCTTTATGGAGTTTTGCAGCAGTAGATATTTCTCCTATTATATCTAAATCATCATTTGAAGCTGTTCCATCTGTGCCTATAGAAACACATATACCAGCTTCTAACATTTTAGGTATTGGAGCTATACCTGAAGCTAACTTTAAATTACTCTCTGGACAGTGTGATACTTTCATATTTCTTTTAGCCATTAACTCTATTTCTTCATCTGTTGGATGAACTACATGGGCAGCTAAAACATTCTCTTTTAAAAGACCTAACGTTTCAAGATGTTTTATAGGTGTATTTCCATATTTTTCTTTAATCTGTTCAACTTCGTATTTTGTTTCTGAAAGGTGTATATGATACAGAAGATTGTACTTTTCTGCTAAATTCATTGCTTTTTTCAGTGTTTCTGGAGAGCATGTGTATGGAGCATGAGGACCAACTGCAACTGTGATATACTCAGAGTTTTGATGCTCTTTATAAAATTCCTCCGTTTTACTTATAGCTTCATCTGGAGTTTTTGCTCCCGGAACTGGGAAATCAAGTATTCCACCTGCTAGAACTCCTCTCATTCCAACTGTGTTTAAAACATCTGCCACTGCATTTTCATAAAAATACATATCAACAAATGTTGTGATACCATTTCTTAACATCTCGTAAACTGCTATCTCTGTGCCATCCCTAACAAACTCATAACTTACAAATTTTCCCTCTACAGGCCATATATACTTTTCAAGCCAAACTTTTAAAGGATTATCACTTCCATAGCCTCTAAGTAAAGTCATTGCTGCATGGGTATGGGTGTTAATAAGACCGGGAATAGCTATTTTGTTTTTGCAGACAATAGTTTTTCCAAAATACTCATTCTTTTTATCCTTCCCAATGTCTATTATTTTGTCTCCTTTGATAACTATATCCGCTTCTCTATACTCTGTTAAATTTTCGTCCATAGTTAAGATATAACTAACATCTGTTAAAATTAAATCAGCTTCTTTCATTTTTTACCTCTTTAAATTTATTTAAACTACTAAATTATTTTAAGGAAATTAAAAAGGGATTTTAAATTAAGAAAACACTATTTTATATTTTTAATTATTTTTTTTATATCATTTGGTATAGTTTCTAATTTTTTTAGATACTGAATATTTGAGAAGTTATAAATAACCTTTCCGTCCTTTGTGTAAATTTTAACAAATTTTATATTAAAGTTCTTATCTGTTTCCATAATAACTTTTTTTATCTCCTTATCTTTAGGTATGAGTACAAAAACATAATCATTACTTTTTCCTTTTGTATATTCCTTTATACTTTTAAAGAGAGTCTTTATATCCTTATCTGTTAAAAATCTTCTAAAAAGCTGTAAATAAAATTCATTACTTGATAGCTTCTTTTTATATACTTCTTCATCCTCATAAGAATATCCATACATATAACCTTTACTATCTACATAGATAAATATTTTCTCTGGTTTTGTAAATATAAATAAAACCTCTCCTCTTCTGTTAATCGTCAATTTACCAAAATAAACATCTTCATCATCAAAATCTTTAATGTGTAGCTCTTCCTTTATATTAGCTTTAAATGTTTTATAGTTTTTTAGTTTCTTTTCAAATTTATCAAATAGTGGTGTTGAAGCAAAGGAAATATTAAATAGGATTAAAAAAGATATAAGAAAGTTTTTTTTAGACATATCTACTCTCCTATTTCAATTATGTATTTTTCTATCTCCTTAATGGAGCTTTTAATTCTCTCCTTCTGACTTTTATTTTTATAATCTTTATGTTTTACAAAGGGAGCTTCTGTTATCATCTCACTCTCCGGTCTTAAGATAATATGTTTTATTAATCCATCTTTGTCAATAAATAAAATATAAGGAACATCTACTTTAGAGATTTGATAGTTTTCTATAGCATCAGAATATCCCCTTAAAACAGGCATATTGATTGGAGTTATTTTTTTCAGCTCTTGAACCTCTTCAGCATCAGAACGGCTTAATAAAACAGCAATAAAGTTAACTTTATCTTTATATTTTTCATAAAGCTCATTCATATAGGGCATAAAATCAAATGTTCCCGGTTTATCTCCTATTGCAAAGAATATTATTAAAGTAGGTTTTCCATTTATCATATCAGATATTGCTATTTCCTTTCCTTCCTCTGTAATACCATGAAAGTTTTTATATTTCTTACCTATAAAAGAATTTATTTTTTTTAAATCATCAGGTAATTCATTGTCTTGGTTATCTTTATCCTGATTACTGTTTTGATAATCTTGTTGATAAACCTGTTTTAAACCACTTTGACTGTTAGCTTTGTTTTTAGCTCCAACTACAAAGAGAATAGCAAACACAACTAAAGCTATAAATGTTGCAAATATAGATGTTAAAACTGCCTTATTATTCATCTTAAACTCCCTTTAAAAGTTTTTTTCCTTCCTCTAAAACTTCCTTAAGACTACTTTCTTCAGGCATTTCTGCATAAATTCTTAAAACTGGCTCTGTTCCTGAGGCTCTAAACATTATCCAACCGTCATTTTTAAATACAAATTTAATTCCATCTGTTTTATCTATCTCCTTTATATCAAAGCTTGCCAATTCTTTTAAAGGTTCATTTTTCAATTTATCAACTAATTTTCTACCTTGGTCTCCTTCAACTTTAACATCTTCCCTTAAATAGTAAGCTGTTCCAAATTCGTTGAAAACATCTTCTATAAGCTCGCTTACAGTTTTATTGTGTAAGTACATCATCTCTAAAATCATAAGTCCAGCCAACAGTCCATCTCTCTCTGGAATATGGAAACCAAAGCCATAGCCTCCGCTTTCTTCTCCTCCAAAGGCTATTTTTTCTCTTTCAAAAAGCTCAGCAATATATTTAAAGCCTACTGGAGTTTTATACAGTTTTCTATTTTCCTTTTTTGCAATCCTATCAACTAAATAGGAAACAGAAACAGTTTTAGCTATAGCTCCCTCCTCTCCTCTATTCCTTATTGTATGTAATAAAAGTAATACATATCCCATCTGTGTTCCTATAAATCTGCCTTTCTCATCAACTATTCCTACCCTATCACCGTCTCCATCATTTGCAATTCCAACTTTTCCATTTTCTGCAACAACTTTTCTTTTTAACAGAGTTAGATTTTTATCTATAGGCTCTGGATGTTGATTTCCAAATAAAACGTCTCTGTAATGGTTAATCTCTACAACATCTATAAAACTATCATTTAAAACTTCCCTTAACAGTCCCTGTGTTGCTCCAAACATTGCATCATGGATAATTTTTTCTTTCTTTTGTTTAAAAATATTTGGGGTAATGTAGCTTTTTAACTTTTTAACATAGTATCTGTTAAAATCCATCTCTTCCCATGATTTAACACCTGTTTTTATCTCTTCTCTTCCTATTCTATCCTCTATATCCTTTATAACTTCCGGAGTTGCTGGGCTACCAAAACCGGTTTTTACTTTATAGCCATTGTATCTGTATGTGTTATGGGAGGCAGTTATCATTACTCCTTCATCTGCATTAAGCTCTTTTGCCATAAGTGTTAAAGCTGGTGTAGAGCAAAAACTAGATGAGAGTATAACTTTTAAACCATTACTTGAAAAAACCTCTGCGACAGTTTCAGCAAATTCATCTGATAAAAATCTTGTATCATAACCAACAACAACTTTCTTTCCACCTTTATCTTTTAGATGGGATGCGTGGGCTTGTGCCACCTTTCTAACATTATCAAATGTAAATTCTTTTCCTATTACTGCTCTCCAACCATCAGTTCCAAATTTTATACTCATTTAAACTCTCCAAAAGTTTTATTTAAAAATTACTAAAATAATAATGCTAATCTTTAAATTTTTCATCTGTTTAAATTAGTTAAATCTTTAGTTTTTATTCAATTCCGTAAAGTTGGTATGTAGCCCAGTAGTATGGCTCAACAGTGTCTCTTATTAGCATTCTTTTAACATCTCCTAAAATCTCACTCCATCTTTTAGTTGGTTTAGCTCTCTTCATTCTGTATATTAATGTTGCAAATTCACTTGCTCTTCTATCCTTTAACTCCCACAG
>JALSPY010000199.1 GCA_026985705.1 Hydrogenothermaceae bacterium
TTTTCTAAAATCTTATCAAGTTTCAAAATAGATTGTTGAGCTATTTTTGTTTTATTACTTAGTTTTAAATTTATTTTAAAATAGCTAATACAATCTGAATAATAGCTTTTATTTTCCCAACCTAAAATTTCCCAACATTCTAATTCATTTAAAGCAACGATAACTTTAACATAGTTTTTAAATCCTTTATCTACTATTTCATTTAAATACCAATTCCTTAGCTCAACTACACAGGAAGGTTTAAGATTGCCACAGTCAGTATTAAAATCTATTAATATATAGACTTGTTTAAAACCATCTATTTCTTTAGCTTCTTTTAACATATTTTTTATCTTATTTTTTCTTAAAATATCGCAATGATTTTTATCGGCAGAAGTTCTAACTTCAAATTTAGAACCTAAGTTTAAATACTTTATCAATCCATTCAAAAAAATTTTATCGCTTTCTCCTTCAACAATAATTAAAGTTTTATCTTTCTTTGGAAAAGAATTCTTATTTTTTTTAAATTTATTCTTCCTCTTCTTCCCCAATGTAGTCTCCTAAATAACCTAATCCTTCTAATTTTATGAGTTCTACAATATCATTTTTATAAATTTTTAATTTCTGTTTAAATCTAGGTATATCCCTATGTGTTATAGCTTTTGTATTTCCTTCATAATCTCTAAATAAAAATATTAAATTATCCTTTTTAAAATCTAAATTATGTAGAGTTTCTGAATTCTGTGTAGTTATCAATATCTGTTTTTCTTCTGAAATATTTCTAAACTCTTCCATCAGATATGAAATTGCCCTTAAATGCAAGTGTCTTTCTGGTTCTTCTATTGCTATTAAAGTTTTTGAATAAGGTTCATATAGGGCTGTTAAAGTTGCTATTAGGTTAATTGTTCCATCTGATACTATATCTATAGGAATAAACTTAGTTTTTTTATTACTTAATCTTTCTTGAAAGTTAAGTTTTGACCTTCCTAATGTATCATAACCTATTTCAATTCCTTCTAACTCGTCAACTATACCAATTAAGGAAGTTGATATATTTTCAAAAATCTCTGGGTGTTTTCCTTTTAGATAGTCTAATATTGAGGCTAAATTTGTTCCTTCTTTATTTAATCTATCTCCACTTTTATAATTACTAAAGTTTTTTATTGCAGTAGAATTAATGAAATAAGTATATATTTCTTTTAAAAATATAAATAAATAAATAGATATTAAAAAAAGTTCATCTAAGTCTTCTATATTTTTATCCTTTAAATTATCAATATTTATAAATAGCACATTAAATAAACTTCTGTATTTCTTTGGTATATAAAAATCTTTTCCAAAAACAACTTCATTCTTATTTTTTCTTATGGAGAAATTAAATTTTCTAAATTTTTTAGAACTTTTTCCTATTTTAAATTTACCTTTAGCATTTATATTTAACTCTTTTAATTCCTTATTAAAGGAAAACTCTATGTTATACTCTATATCTCTAAATATGAAATCCTCTTTTTCAGTTTTAAAGGGAAATTTACTTGAATAAGTTTTTATCCCAATAGTTATATTTTCCTCTTCACTGCTTCTATAATTTTTTATTGTTTCTAAACCACCAAATTCATCTATAGCTCTATATAAACCATATCTAAATGTCGAAGCTATAAACTCTAAAGCAGATATTAAATTACTTTTACCTCCGTTGTTAGGAGCCACAACTACATTAAAATTATCTAGTTTTATCCTACAGTCTTTGAAAGACTTAAAATTATCTAAATAAATCTCTTTTATTTTGAAATTCATTCTTTACCTACCATTTACTATTTCAATAATTTAACTATAAAAAAGTTTAAATAACTATTAAATCTCTTTAAATCTGTTTGTTATTGGCATCCTTCTATCTTTACCAAAAGCCCTTTCTGTTATTTTTATACCGATAGGAGCCTGTCTTCTTTTATACTCATTAGCATCAATTAATCTTACTACCTTTTTAACTGCGTCTTTAGAAAATCCCATTTTTATAATATCTTCCGTAGGTATATCCTCCTCAACATAAAGCCTTATTATCTCATCAAGTATATGATAAGGAAGTAATTCATCTTCATCTTTTTGATTAGGTCTTAACTCTGCTGAAGGAGGTTTAGTTAAAACCCTGTCTGGAATAACTTTAGATATGCTGTTCCTATACTCTGCTAACTCGTAAACCCTGGTTTTTAATACATCTTTTAAGACT
>JALSPY010000200.1 GCA_026985705.1 Hydrogenothermaceae bacterium
AAGAGACTTGTAAAAAACATCTAATTGAAAGTATATTTTTGTTGCGAGTATTTTGTTGACCTTCAGTTTTTGGCTTCTATTTTAGCTTAACTAGAGGCTTTTTTATTTTCGAACTCGCGTTAAAGTTATTATTGAATAAAAAGGTTATAGAGGTTTTTAAAGATGAATAAAGAACTCATTCAAGAGTACAGGGAACCAAAAATTGTAAAGGAAAGTATATTTAAAGGAAGTCAAGCGTTAGCTAAAGCTCCAAAAATCTATGGAATACCTACAGGTATTGAAGGATTAGATAATCTATTTTTTACGGTTGAGGTTGAAAATGGAAAGGTTATAAAGAAAAGTTTAGGAGGAATACCAGCATACTCTGTATTTAATATTACAGGTGTTTCAGATACAGGAAAATCTTTAATGGTAGAACAGTTTACAGTTGAACAGGCACATAAAGGTCATAAAGTTGCATTTATAACAGTTGAAAGTCCTGCCAACTTTGTTATAGCCTCAATGAAACTTAGAGCTACTGCTATGGGATATAATTTTGAGGAATTTGAAGATAATATTATTCTTATAGATGCTGCATCTCACAGTGTGCTAAGGGAAAATATTCCAGATTTATTGGCGACGTTATCCTATGCAATAAAGGAATATCATGTAAAGTTTACAATTATAGACAGTATAACAGGTCTTTTTGAAAATAAAGAAATGATAGCTAGGAGTATAGTTAGAAGATTATTTAATTTTATGAAAAAATGGTATCAAACTGCCCTCTTTGTTTCACAGAAGAGAAGTGGACATGAAGAGCTTACAGCTGAAGCTGCTGGAGGTTATGCAGTTGGGCATATAGTAGATGGAACTATGGTCTTAGCAAAGGAGTTAATAGACAGTGGTTATAAGGCAAAGTTATACAAAAAGGATATAGGAGATATAGTAAGATTATTTAGAATAGACGGATGTCGTATGAGTGGACATGATACGAAAACTCACTTTATGGAAATAACAGAAACAGGTTTAGTAAAAATTCTTGAGCCAGTTAAATAAAATTAACTAAAAAAATATGAAAATGCTATTATAAATCCTATCATTGAAAAAGTTTATAAAGATAATAAAATAAATTGGTGTTTGCTAAAAATCTTAAAAGTTAGAGGAATAGGCTGATGTTTGAGCTACTTACAGAAAAATTTAGTGGTGTAATAGAAAAGTTAAAAAAAGCTAAAAAATTAGATGAAAAAACTGTTAATGAAGCTTTAAAAGATATAAGAAGAGCATTACTTGAAGCTGATGTAAATATAGAGGTAGTTCAACAATTTTTAAACGATATAAAGGAAAAATTAGTCGGTCAGGAAGTAATAAAAGGTTTAGATGCTGGAGAAACTGTTATAAAACTTATATACGATGAGCTCTTAAAAATATTAGGTGAAGAGAGTAGTTTAGAAAAAAGTGAAAAACCTCCTACAGTTATAATGCTAGTTGGTCTTCAAGGTACAGGAAAAACAACGACAGCCGGTAAATTAGCTAAATGGTTAAAGTCTAAAGGTTTTCAAGTTGGAGTTGCTTCTACTGACGTTAGAAGACCAGCTGCAGGAAGACAGTTATGTACTTTAGCTGAAAGTATAAATATTCCATGTTTTATAGATGAAAATGAAAAAGATGCAGTTAAACTTACAGAGAAATTAATAAAAGAAGCACAGAATAGTGGTTTATCCTATCTGATTTTAGATACTGCAGGACGACTACATATAGATGAAGAATTAATGGATGAGCTAGTAGAGATAAAGGAGAAAGTCAACCCTACAGAAATCTTATATGTAGCAGACGCAATGCAGGGACAGGATGCAATAAACACAGCTAGAGTATATCACGATAAGGTTGGATTAACTGGAGTTATTCTAACTAAATTAGATGGTGATGCAAAAGGTGGAATAGCTTTATCAGTTAGGAAAGTTTTAGGAGTTCCAATTAAGTTTATCGGTGTTGGAGAAAAGATAGAGGATTTTGAGCCTTTCTACCCAGACAGAATAGCCCAAAGAATTTTAGGCTTAGGGGATATTCAATCTTTAATTGAAAAAATGGAAAAAGCCATAGACGAAGATAAAGCCCAAGAAATGGCTAAAAGGGTAATGAATGCAGAATTTACCCTTGAGGATTTAAGAGAGCAGTTAAGAATGATTAGAAATCTAGGTCCATTAGAAAAA
>JALSPY010000201.1 GCA_026985705.1 Hydrogenothermaceae bacterium
GGCAACGGGATATGTTGGAAATTATTTTAAAAAGAATTTTAAAAATGTCAAGCGGCTGTATCCCAGTTTTAAAAAACAGGGTTTTAGCCGCTTATTTATCTATAAAATCAACATTAGATATATTTGAACTAATACCTCTATCCAATACAGAGGTAAATGAAGTTATTTACCTTATGGAGAATGATAAAAATTTTAGAGATTTAGAAGATACACTACAGTATGTTTTAGCCAAAAAGGAAGATTGTGATTTAATTTTAACAAATGATAAAAGATTTTATTCTTCAGATATAAGAACTTTTTCAACTATGAAATTTTTTAATAAAATTAACAATAAATCAGTTGAATAGAGGCTTTATTTTTATATCATATATATTAAGATTTTTTGAGAGGAGCTAGAGTAAAAAATGGAAATTTACAATAATTATTCTATTGATTTGAACATCTTGATTTTTATTCTTGCAATATTAGGAGCAGTAATACTGGTCTTTTATGTTTTAATGTATTCCAAAAAAAGAAAAAAAATATCAGATTTGGTGAAAGATGAAGATTTATTAGAAGAGATTAAGAAGGAAAAAAAGTTAAAGAAATTATCACAAAAAAATGAATATCCCTATATACCGAAAAAGATATTAGATGATAAGGAGCTAGATATATACTACAGACTTATTGAAGAACTACCATTTTTTAATGTTTTACCTAAGGTTCCCTACTCAAGTTTCCTTGATGTAAAGAAAGGTTTTAATCCGCAACTTTTAAAAAATAAAACAAATAAGCTTATAGCAGATTTTGTGATTTGTAAAAGGGATTTTTCTGTAATATCAATTATCGAAATAGAAAAAAATACTAGCGAAAAAACTTTAGAACAAAAGAAAAAGATTTTGGAAAATGCAAATATACCCTTATATATATATGATTTAAATAACCCTCCTTCCGTTGAGGATTTACAGGGAATAGTTAAAGATTTAAGCTAACAAGAAATCTTTTAAATATTCGTAATTTTTTACTAAATTTTCTATTGGAATATACTCATTTCTCTGGTGTGCCTGTGAGGGCATACCAGGTCCAAAGTTTACCCCTTCTATTCCAAATAACGACAATCTTGCAACATCAGTCCAAGCCTGTTTAGGTTTAACAGGTATAGAATATCTCTTTATAAAATCTATTAATATAGGATTGTTAGTTGGAACTTTTCCCGGTGGAGCTAAATCAACAAAATCAATCTCAGCTTCATTCTCAACAATATCAATAATATCTTTTTTTGCCTCTTCTAAAGATTTACTTGGAGAAAACCTATAATTAACATTTAATTTAAAATTGTCTGGTATAACATTTCTAGCCCCTTCAGATTTTGCAACAGTTATATTCATAACCTCGTAAAATATAATCTCTATATCTTTATCTTCTAAAGAAAACTTAAAAGGATACTCCTTAACTCCAAACTCACTAACCCTTTTTATAAACTTCCAACTTTTATGTATTGCATTTTCTCCATACCAGGGTCTAGCAGAATGTGCCTTTTTTCCCTTAAACTTTATTTCTGCATTAATTGTTCCTACAGCTCCAACCTGAACTTCATTATTTGTAGGTTCTAAAACAAAGGCAAAATTTATATTCCGTAATAAATCTTTATACTTTTCTAAAAGAGGTTGTAAACCATTATCATTGTAGGGTCCTTCCTCCTTTTCATAAAAAATGTATATGGTATTAAATCTGCTTTCTTTATCTTTAAAGAAATCTATCAATCCCATCATTACAGCTAAACCACCTTTCATATCACTTGCACCGAGCCCGTAAAGTTTATTGTCTATTATTTGCCCTGTTAAATCATTTTCAGCTGGAACTGTATCTAAATGTCCAACAAATCCTATAGTCTTTTTATTTTGCTTTAAATCGTTAAAAGCTATTAAAGAGTTATTCAGTCTAATAATATTTTTAACTTTATCCTTTAAAAATTTCTCCACATAGTCGGCTATTTCTTTTTCATTACCAATAACTGAATTTATTTTGACTAAATCTATTAAATAGTTTATTAGTTTTTCTTTCAATTTTTAAAAACCTCCCTATTTTAGTCATTTAGTAATTTCAACCTTTACAATATTTTCTGAATATCCAAATACTTTTAATACCTCTCTAGAAATTTTGGCTATTTGGTTTGCATTTAAGTTAGTCTTTTTAATTCTATGAATA
>JALSPY010000202.1 GCA_026985705.1 Hydrogenothermaceae bacterium
ATAGGAAAAAGCTCTTTATAAGCAAATTTAGTTGCTAAAACATGGTTTTTCTTATCAAAGATAATATTTTTAGAACTTAAAAAAGCAAAATACTTTTCAATATATCTTTGTTTATCCCCTATAAAGCTCCTTTCCCAGATTTCTTTAGTTGTTCCAAAACAATCTCTAATTTCTTTATCTCTGTATGCTTTTTCCTTTATTAATGAGCTTAAAAACATAATATCAGGTAAGTAGTATCTGTATACACTTTCATCTATAGGTTTAAACTCAGCAATTAAAACTTTATTTTTAAACTTATAGTAGTATCTTATAAATCTTCTATCTTCAGTTTCATTAATTATCTCCATATAATACTCATTCTGAGGATAAAATAGAGAAAACTGTTTTAAATTGTTATCTTTAGGATATATTCTTAAGTTCAAGGGAGCTTTATAAACAAAGATTTTAAGTTTTCCATCTGGAGAACTTCCTAAAAAACAGTAAGGGGATAAAACGCTTTCGTTATTCCTTATTTTTATTTTATGCTGATAATCTGAAGGAATAGTTAAAGATATTCCACATCTTTTAGAGTTGTAAACATTCCATAAATCTCTCTTTTCTTCTGGAAATTCTAATTTAAATTTTATTCTTAAAGAATTACTTATATTATTTATAACATTCGTAGTATAGTTTTCTGTCCTTTTGAATATATTGGTTCTCACTGAGTAGTACTTACTTACCAATCTTCCATATCTGTAAATCTCTTTTATATATTCTTTTTCCTTATTAAATTTAGATAACTGTAAATCTGAATTTCTGTATATATACATTACCTCTGGATATGGAAGTTTGATTATAACTTTATGGGTAGTAGTTTGAAATATTGATTTATTTAAATCATAACCTACTCCAACGGTATACTGAATTTTACCACTGTAAAGACCTGCATAGTTAACATAAACATCTACAGTTTCTTGATATATTCCAAAATTTTTTAAAAATAACTCCTTTATATACTCTCCTGTTGTCTTTGTTTCTCTTCTATCTATATACACATTTTTAATTATCATTACTATGTAAAAACCTAGTATAATCCCTGCAATTGCTACCGCTTTACCTTCCGGTTTCTTTAATAAATCTTTGTCAAAAAATCCCATTATAAATTAACCTTTCGTTTCAAATTTTATCTTTTTTATATTAAATCTTTTTAATCTAAAAACAGTTTTCACAAAATTTATAAAGTCATTCTTTATCTTTTCTGATATTGTCTTTTCTAGATATATATCTGAAAGAACAACATTCTCTATATAACCCTTTAACTTTCCTAAAGTTTTATCGTTAACAACTTGAGCTGCGTTAATATTATCAGGTAGTTTCATTATAGATAGAGGAGATATTAGGTAAAGTCCCTCTGTTAACTCCTTTTCTATATCAATATTTCTCTTTATATTGCATAAAATAACCTTATTTTTATTCTCTAACTTAACTATTCCACAAGCTCTATTCAAATCCTTTATATATACAAAGCTTCCTAAATTTTTTACAACTCTTTTTTTAGAGCCTATATAATTGTTTATTTCAGACTTGGGGATTGAAAATTCATACTCGCTTACAGGTTTTATGTTTGAGATAGTGATATTTATATAGACTGGTAATAAATTTCCCTTTAGACCTATTGACTTGTTATATAAAAAGACTTTTCCTTTTCTTTTAAAATCCTTTAGAGGAAATATTAGGTTAGATAATCCATAAACATAAAATTCCTTTACCTTTATAACCACTTTATTATCAATATAAGAAACCTTTACTAATGATACACTTTTTTGAATTAAAGATTGTTGATAATTAAAATTATCAAATCTAACTATTGGGGGAATTATATTTTTAGCTTTTAAATACAAAAATACAACACCGACAAAAATTACAATAAAAAAGAATTGAGAACCTAATTTTAAATATTTAAAGTTCATTAACCTTTAATACCTTACTTTAAAATCATATATATATTGAATTTAAGGGTTTTAACTAAAAATTAAAACTGTTAATTTAATAATGTTATTGTCCTTCTAAAACTTTATTTATCTCTTCTAAAAGCTCTAATAAAACTTTTTTAACTGAATTTTTATCCTTAGCCACTAATGGTAAGACTTTAACATCATCGTCTAAATCAAGTGATATTCTTATGTCCTCAGGGCTCCAAGCACCTTTTAAATCCTGTTTATTAGCTCCAACTACATATGGAACTGGATACCTTGTTTCAAAGTAGTTTATTATCTTCCTTGCTTCATGGAATGTCGAAGGGTCTGTGCTATCAACTAAAACAACTAATCCAACCATACCTTTTCCTAATATATCCCACATAAAATCAAATCTTGACTGTCCCGGCGTACCAAATAGATATAAAACATGCTTATCGTCTATAGCAATCCTTCCAAAATCCATTGCAACGGTTGTATGGTGTTTAACTTTCTTTTCATCTTCTGTTGTTGTTTTAGCTTCAGTTTTAACTGTTTCTATTTCTGATATTGTATTGATAAACTGGGTTTTTCCTGCTGCATAAGGACCTGCAACAACAATTTTTATAGCCTTTTTTCCCTTATCTTTCTCCTTTAAAAACATTACCTTTTCCTTATAATCCTTTGATTTTTTCTATAATTTTGCTAAGTAATCCTTTTGTTAAATCAAAACCAAGTTTTCTTTTCTTATGTCTTTTTCTCCTAATTATACCTGCTGCTAAAAAACCATACAGTATTTTCTCTAAAGTTAACAAATCTATTCCTAGCTCATCCTTTATATTTTCTACAGTTCTTTCACCGTTAATTAAATTTAGAACTTTTTTTTCAGTATCATTAAGGTTTGCCCTCTTTGCCAAATCTTCCCAATCCTCAGTCTTCTCAAATACTAATCTTATATCTGATATTTTTCGTTCAACTTCTTCTTTTGTTAAGTGTCTACTTAAAAACATTATGATTTTTTCAAGAGGAATAAATGGCTCTATATCATCTGAATATCGAATAAAACCCGGTGTAAAGGAAAATTTTCCTTTCTTAAGGGATAATAAGACAGGGAGTCGGGCTACCAGAGCTCTGTATATATCATCTTTTCCTGATAGCCCTTCCTTTTTCATTACATCTTTAAAATCAATATCTAAGTAAACATAAAAAACTTTAGGAACCTCTCTAATATAAACTAAATCTCCATTCTTAAAGTAAACCGCAAAGTTTTTATTGTTGGTCTCAATAACCAAAATACCATCTTTTTTATCCTTTTTTAAAATTTGAAAAATATCAACGAAGTTAAAGGTTTCCAGATTTCCTGTTATTGCCATATTTTATTGCCCTAATAAATCCTCTATTTTCTTTGTAGCTCTTTTAATTTCCATTAATACTAGTCCTAATTTTGCGTCTGCTGGTGCTAAAACCCCTAAAACAGCTAAATCTTTAATACCAGTAAAAATCATATAACCTTTATCTCCCTTTACATAAAGCTGTTCTAATTCCCCTTTTTCTAGCTCTGACGTAACTCTTTCACCTAATGAGAGTATTGCTGCACCCATAGCTGCAACTCTATCTTCATCTACATCTGCTGGTAAAGCAGAAGCTATAGCAAGTCCATCTGGGCTTACTAGTATAGCACCTTCAGCACGAGCATCAATAACTATATTTTGTAGAATCTCCTTAAATTTATCCGCCATAACAACCTCCTATACAATAGATTTAATTATTTTCCTATAAACTAAAAAAAATTTAAAGAGTTATTATCATAATAAATATTTAGCATTTTCTAAAAATCTCTTTTTTCTATACTCTATAGGGATCTCTTCAGCTAAAGCATTAATCAACTCTTTTAATGCTCTATTTGTCAATTTTGTTTTCTTTATATTCAATTCTTTTAATTTTCTTTTAAATATGACTTTTGCTATAGGACCCATCTCTTTGGCAAAGATTTTAAGCAATACATCTAATACTAGATAATTTAAGTATTTAATATCAGAGTTTTCCTCTTTTTCTTTAGTATCAGGAGTTGATTTAGATTTTTCTTCCTTTTTAACCTCTTTAGAATGTTCAAAATCTATAAAATCGGTTTTCTTTTCTAAATCAGGTTTTAATACTTCAGTTTCTTTTTCTTCTTTCTTGTCTTGATTTATATCCCCTATTAAACTCTTTAACTCTAAGAAGTCTTCTTCTGCTATATGCTCTTTTTTCTCTTTCTCTCTTTTTATCTCCTCATCAATTTCATCTATTATGTTTTCTAGACTTTCTATTTCTAATATAGGTTTACCATCCTCTTTATAACTTTCTTTAACTTCCTCAAGTGCAGTTTCCTTTTGCTCCTCAATCTCTTCCTCAATAGGATTTATCTCTTCTTTTTTTCTTTCTAATTCTTCTTTTAGAAACTCATCTACTACGATTTCAGGCTCGATTTCGTCTTTTAGACTTTCTTTTAATTCTTCTTTTTCTTCTCTCTTTTCTTCCTCTTTATCATTAAAGATTATATCCTCAGGACTTATCTCTATAATATCCTCTTTACTTTCTTCCTCTTTAACACTAGATATTTCACCTAAATCTTCCTCAACTTCTTTTTTTCCTTCCTTTCCCTCCTCTTCTTCAGATAATTTAGGAATTGGTAATAAAATTTCTGTGATATTTTTCTCTTCTTTTCCTTTTTCTTCTTTATCTTTTCCTGTATCAAATAAAGACATAAATTCATCTACATCAACTATTTCGTCTATTTTTTCTTCCGTTTCTTCTGATTTTTGTCTTTCTTTTTTATCCTTTGAAGCCATTACTAATGGTAAAATTTCGTCAAAATCAAATATCTTTTCTTCATTTATCTCTGAAGTCTTTTCCTCTTTTTCTAAACTTTCCTCTTTCTTCTGTCCCTTTGTTTTGTCTTCTCTTTGACTTCCTAAATTTTCTGTAAGAGATTTTAGTTTTTCTTTTCTTTTCTGTTTTAACTGCTCTTTTATTTTTAAAAGCTCTTCACTTCCCTTTATTTTCTTAATATCTTTACTTTCTTTATCTTCCTCTTCTTTCTTTTCTTTAACCTCCTCTCTTTCCTCTTTTTTGGGAGCTTTTTCAGTTTTCTTTTCCGTAGAAATTAACTTTTTTATGAAACCTTCAGATATTAATGCTTCCTCTAGCTTTTCAAATTCATCTTTAATATCTGGATTATTTTCTAAATATTTCTCTGCAAAACTTTTTATATCATTTATACTCTTTTCCAATTTCTTTCTAGCTATATCATGTTTAAGCCTAACAATAGAAAACCTTTCACTACCGTAAACTATGGAAACAATAGAAATTTCATTGTCCATAAACTGAACATATATAGATATTTCATTCCCCTCTATAAAGAGATACTCCTCGACAAAGTCTTTTATTATCTCATTTATATTTCTTGATTTTAAAATTAATCTACCTAGAAAAAACTGAACCTTTTTAATTTTTTCTTCCGGTAAATCAGTTATCAATTTTACAGGATAACCCTTAAAGAAAAATCCAACAAATATAGTATTTAAACTATTAGACAAATCCTTCAATGTATTTTCAATTTTCTTTTCTGCTAAGTTTAACATCGGTGCACCGACCTTATTTAATTTTATTCTTCTTCAAGCTGTTCTAATGCAGTTTTCATACTAATCCTCATTCTTTCAAAGGCTTCTGTAAGCTCTGTTAATTCGTCATTACCTTCAGGTAGTATCGCTTTATCTAAGTTATTTCCAATACTTATTTCGTTAACTAACTCGGTAAGTTTTTTTATCCTATTTATTATTACTTTGTCAATTAAAATTTTTATTAGGAATACTGGAATTAAAAACATTATTTGTATAACTATTATTGAGATAACTGTTTTTTCAAAGGCATCTTGGGCATTATAGTATATTTTCAATAGAAAGTAAATCCAAAGACCAACTATTATACTTCCTATAAAAGAACCTAATAAAGTTATAAAAAAAATTTTATTTGAAATTGAGTTTCTATTTTCCATCACAACCCCCTAAAAAAATAAAAATCAATAATAACCTCCAACATAGCTATCAATTACTTTCTTTCGTAAAAAGATTTATATTACAAAATTTTAATTTAAATATTCTTCTCCTTTTTTCTAGTCTTTTCATTGTATAAATAAAAGTATACAAATAAATATATAGCAATTAGTAAATTTGAAAAGTTTATTATAGTTGATACTGTGTGGATCGTCTTAAATTGAGATTTAATCTTTTGAGCCTCAACCTTTTTTCCCTCATCTAGAAGCTGATAATACTGTCTATTAGCTTCTTGACCCATCTTAAGTATTGTTTTGTGTAAAGCCATACTGAAAATTATTAGAAAAACCAGCCCTATAAGAAATCCTTTTAAATCCTTTATAATGTTTTTCTCTTTAATTGATTTTACAGCTATGAGTGTATATAAGATAATACCTATAATCCATCCTGAAGCAAAATAGTATGGAAATATTAAGTTTGTTATTTCTCCTGCTAACCTATGATTAAAATGAGAAAATAAAAGTGGAGCAACTATAAAAGAGAAAAATATATTAAATCCTATGTATGCTCCAATTAAAAGTAAGATTGCAATATTTATATATTTATTCAACTATCTCCAACCTACTGAAAAAGAAAGGTATTTCTACACTTGCACTTTCCGGGCTATCAGAGCCATGAACTGCATTCTCACCAACATTAGAACCGTACAGTTTTCTTAAAGTCCCCTCTTCAGCTTTGGCTGGGTCTGTAGCTCCCATTATTTTTCTTATTTCTGATATAGCATTTTCACCTTCCCAAACCATAGCAACTATAGGTCCTGAAGACATAAACTCACATAGCTCTTCATAAAAGGGTCTGTCTTTATGAACTATGTAAAACTGTTTAGCCTGCTCCTTTGTTAATCTAAGTTTCTTTAAAGCAACTAATTTAAATCCTTTTTCTTGAACATGAGCTATTATTTTCCCTTCTACTCCCTTTCTAACAGCATCAGGTTTAATTAACATTAAAGTTCTCTCTACTGCCATCTAATAGAGTTCCTCCTTTAAAAATTTTTACTTAAATCAATTATACCAATGAATTGAATAAAAAGCTCATTAATGCTTTTTGTGAGTGTAATCTGTTTTCTGCTTCTTCAAAGATAACATCTGCAAACTCTTCAAAGACTTCTTCTGTTATCTCTTCTCCCTTATGTGCAGGTAAACAATGCATAACTATTGCATTATTACTTGCTTTTTTCACAAGAGATTTATCAATTCTAAAATTTTTAAATGCCTTTTTTCTATCCTCTGTATCTTCCTGTCCCATGCTTACCCAAACATCAGTGTATAGTATATCTGCATCTTTGACTGCTTCTTCAGGGTCATTTATTATCTCTATATTAGCACCTGTATTCTTTGCCAAATCTAAAGCCTCTTTTACTGCCTTTCCATTTGGTTCATATCCTTCAGGAGTGGCAACAGTTATATTTAATCCCATTAAACCACCTGCTATTAACCATGTATTAGCCATATTGTTTCCATCACCTATGTATGCCAGTTTTAAACCTTCTATCTTTCCAAATCTCTCATAAATAGTCTGTAAATCTGCTAAAACTTGACAGGGATGTAGGTAATCAGTTAAAGCATTTATAACTGGAATACTTCCATATTTAGCTAACTCTTCAACTTCATTATGGGAGTATGTTCTTATAACTATTCCGTCTAAATATCTTGATAAAACTCTTGCAGTGTCTTTTATATCTTCATTTCTACTTAGTTGAGTTGTTATTCCACTTATATATAAAGGTTGTCCTCCCATCTGATAAATACCAACTTCAAAGGAAACTCTGGTTCTAGTTGATTGTTTCATAAATATTAAACCTATTGATTTTCCCTTTAATGACTGGTCTTTAAACTTATCTTTTTTTAAATCTATTGCATACTCTATTATTTTATAAATTTCTTCTCTAGTTAAATCTGAAATATTTAAAAAATCTCTTTTCATAAAAAAAATACCTCCTCTAAAAATGTATAAAAAAGATTTAATAATCTGAAGTGGTAATTAAATTTTAACCTATAGATGTAATTAAATGAAAGAAAAAAGAAAAGATTTATCTGTGGGAATTAATGTTTATGTTTTTTATCTTTGAAATAAACTTTTTCAAATTCAGATAAAACCTTTCGCATCTCTTTTACAACTTTTGTATCTACACTCTGTTTAGATTTCATTACTAAGAAGTTTAATCTGTTTAGCAACTCTAATTTTTTAAGATATGCTTCATATCTATCTTTATCCTCAGGATTTACAGGTTTAACTCTTTGAGTAAAGAAGTATTGCCATATTATATTCTGAATTTTTTTAGCATGCTCTTCTTTGTTATCTATCCACCTTACAATCTGATTAATAGATAATGGGTCTTTATTTTTAGACAATTCTTGAATAGCAATCATCGATTTTTCTATTGTGTCTATGTACTCTTCAATTTGGTGAATTCTTAAATCATCATGATAAATTCCACAGGGTATTTCACAATGGGCAAAACTTTTTTGACTGTTTAAGAGCAAGAAAACTGCTAAAATTCCTAGAAAAGTTTTTTTCATTTGAAACCTCCTGTTAAAGATTTTTTACATTTATTAAAAATTATTAAATACAAAATTTTAATGTTCTGTATCAGCTTCAACTTTTTATGAAGTTATACATGTTAAAAATAATTTTTAAAATCAAATCTTATATTTTGTTTATAATTGAATTGAAAGTTAACAATTTTCAGGAGGATTGAGTATTGGAAGTTTCTAAAGAGATAAATGTTGCAATTGTTGGATATGGGGTTGTTGGTAATGGTGTGGCAAAAATTTTGGAAGAGGAGAAGGAAATTATTCTAAAGAGAAGTGGTATTAAGATTAATCTGAAAAAGGTTTTTACTAGAAACTGGAATAAAAAATTTCCTTATCCACTACCAGATGAAAAAAAGGCTTACTCTTTAGATGAAATATTAGATGATAAAGATATAGATATAGTTGTAGAGCTTGTTGGTGGTTTAGACTTTCCTTACAAACTTATTAAGGAATGTATAAATAGAGGAAAACATATAATAACCGCAAATAAGCATCTTTTAGCGGAAAAAGGTAAAGAGATTTTTTCACTTGCAGAGAAAAAAAATATAAGAATTGGTTTTGAGGGAGCAGTAGCAGGTGGAATACCAATAATTAAGGCTTTAAGGGAAAGTTTAGTTGGTAATAGAATA
>JALSPY010000203.1 GCA_026985705.1 Hydrogenothermaceae bacterium
ATAGGTTTAGTTGAGCCTGTAGGAAGGAAGAGCTATTCAACGGTTGCCACAATAGATGGAGATATTCCACCTTTAACTGAAAAGGAGGAAAAAAGGATTGAAAATTCTCCCTATGCTGTTCCATACAGAGATAATCAAGAGTTAACTCTTTCTAAAGAAGAAATAAAGAAAAACTGGGAAGATAATATCAGATTAACTTTCTAATTGTAAAATAAATAAACTAATCTATACGTATAATTCCTAAATAAACTAATACTAGGAATAAAACACCTAATACAATTCTGTAAATGCCAAATGGAGTGAAATCATGTTTAGAGATAAACTTTAAGAGGAATTTAATACTAAATAACGCAGATATAAAAGCAACTATGAACCCAACTACAAGATTTATCCAGTTATCAACTGAAAAATTATTGAAATTTTTAAAAATATCATATCCAGTTGCTATAAACATTGTTGGGACTGCTAGTAAAAAAGAGAACTCAGTTGCAGTTTTTCTATCTAGACCAAGTAATAATCCTCCGATTATTGTTGAACCAGAGCGAGATGTCCCCGGTATCATAGCTAAAGATTGGAAAAAACCTATAAATATTGCCTTCATATATGGAATATTGTTAATATCCTTTATTCTATCTTCCTTTTCCCTATAAACTTTTTCAACCAGAATAAATATTACACCTCCAAAAATTAACATAAAACTGACTATATAGGGATTGAAGAAGGACTTAATAATCTTATAAAGTAAAAAACCTAATATACCAGTTGGAATGAATGCAATTATTAATCTTTTCCATAACTCAATATTTTTAAAAAGGTTTTCTTTGTATAGAAACACAACTGCAAGGATTGAGCCAAGCTGTATTGAAACTTCAAAAGCTTTATGGGTTTCAGTCTGTTTTATACCTAAAATCGTTGAAACCAATATCAGATGACCTGTTGATGATATAGGTAAAAATTCAGTTAACCCTTCAACTACTCCTAATATAATTGATTGCCATAACTCCAAACTAGTTAAACTCCTTTTAATCTATTTTAGAAAGAATTTCAGCTCCATTTTCAGTTATTGCTATAGAATGTTCAAAGTGGGCTGCTAGAGATTTATCCTTTGATACTATAGTCCATCCATCTTTTAACTTTCTGTAGTAATTAGCTCTTTTTCCTAAGGTAGCCATCGGTTCTATAGCTAACACCATACCTGCTTTTATCTCTATATTTTCAGCATTAATAACACAGTTAGAAACGTGAGGTTCTTCATGGGGCTTTTTTCCTATTCCATGTCCTCCGTAATCACAGATAGGGGCTAATCTGTACTTTTTTAAAGTTGTTTCTATGGCTCTTGCAACATCTTTTAATGTATTTCCCGGCTTACAGACATTTATTCCTTCCATTAAAGCAGTTTCCACACCTTCTAGTAATCTTTTCTTCCTATCACTTATTTTTTCTCCAACTACAAAAGTTATAGCTGCATCTCCATACCATCCATCGTAAATAACACCAAAGTCAAGGGAGACCACATCTCCCTCTTTTATAGGTTTTTTCTTTGGAATACCATGAATTATTTCCTCATTTACAGAAATACATATAGATGCAGGAAAACCATAAAGTCCTAAAAATGCAGGTTTAACATTTCGTTTTTCTGCTTCTTCCCTAGCCAATTTGTCTATATCAATGCCAGTAATCCCCGGTTTAGTTTGCTCTTTTAAAATCTGAAGAATTTCAGCAACTATTTTGTTTGCAATCCTTAACTTTTCTATTTCTTCCTTTGTTTTTAACTGTATCATAAGTAATCCTTCAAGAAATAATTTTTAACAAATCTTGATAGACTTCATCTGGACTTTTTGAAGCATCAATTTTCACAAGTTTTCCTTTCTTCTCATAAAAATCTATTAACGGTGCAGTCTGGGAGTGATAAACTTCAAGTCTCTTTTTAACAACCTCCTCTTTATCGTCATCCCTTTGTATAACTTCAATATCTTCAGGGGGCGGATTAAACTCAATATGATATACTTTACCTGTTTTTGGGTCTATTCTTCTACCTGTTATTCTTTTTATCACTTCCTCATCTGAAATATCAAAAAGTATAACCACATCTAAATTTCTACCAACTTTATTTAAAAGTTCTTCCAATGCTTCAGCCTGTTTTACAGT
>JALSPY010000204.1 GCA_026985705.1 Hydrogenothermaceae bacterium
CATCTTTTTTATAACTTATTACTTTCAGGCTTTCATCTAAAATTTTAAAGATAGAAATCGCAAAATCTATTCCTGCTAAAACTCCATCCTCTTTAGCTATAAAGTATCCTCTTGCATTCCTATCTACATCTAAACTGTCTGTAGTAATATCCTTTACTCCTATATCCTCTAATAAAAACTCTTTAAGTTTTTCCTGCATGTATAGGTTATTCATTTTAAAAATTTTCCTCTAATACTTTTTTTAATGCTTCTAAAAATATCTCATTTTCTTCAGGTTTTCCTATGGATACTCTTAAACAGTTTTCCATTTTAGGAATGTGAGACATGTTTCTAACTAAAACACCTTTTTCTATTAATTTTTTATGGACTAAATCACCATTAGGAGTTTTTATAAGTATAAAGTTAGCATCTGAAGGATAAACTCTTATTCCTACGAAATTTTTTAGCTCGTTTATCAGTTTTTTCCTTTCTTTCTTTAATATCTTAATCTGTTCTTTTATAATCGGTAAACCTTCCGTTAAAACTAATTTAGCTATAATCTGCGTTGGATATGTAATATTAAAAGGTAATCTTCCTTTATTTATTTCAGTTGCCACTTCCTCTTTAGCAATTAAAACTCCAAGTCTTATACTGGCAAGTCCTATCTTTGACATTGTTCTTAAAACAACTAGATTATCTCTATTTAATGCTTCATCTAAAAAACTTTCTTTATCTGAAAAATCAATGTAAGCTTCATCAACTACAACAAAAACATTATTATCGGCAGTGTATTTTATTAATTCTCTATTAAAACTATTACCAGTTGGGTTGTTAGGAGAGGCATAGAATACCAAATCTGGTGATTTTTCTAAAGCTTTATCTATCTCATTTTTTTGTAAATCAAAATTTTCATCTAATTGAAATTCTACTTTTTCTCTACCTATTGTATCTGATGAAACTTGATACATTGGGAATGTAGGTATTGGATAGGCTACAGGATTTTTTATATTGCCTATGGTCATTATTAAAAGTTGTATTAATTCATCTGAGCCATTTCCAAAAACTAGGTTGCTCTCTTTAACATTATAAAAATCTGCTAAGATTTCTCTTAATTCAAAAACATTAGGGTCAGGATATCTTTGAAATGGAATTTTTTTTATTTCCTCTGCTATCTTTTCTTTTAACTCATCCGGTAAATCAAATGGATTTTCATTTGAAGACAGTTTAACTTTGCATGGAGTAGTTTCAGTTTTATAGCTTTTAAGCTTTTTTAATTTATCTAAGAACATAACATACCTCTCTATCTCATGTTGTGTTTTTAATAAAACATTATAATTGAGACAAACAAAACTTTGTCTATAATTATTTAGTGAGTTTTACTAAAAATGAGAAAATATTATGAGAATTTGTATAATTGGGGCTGGAGTAGTAGGCAAATATCTAGCTGAAAATCTTTCAAAAGAAGGATATGAGATAGCTATAATTGATAAAGATAGAAAAAAAATAATTCCTGTAGTGGAAAATCTTGATGTATTGGCTGTAGAGTGTGATGTTTTAAAAGACAGATGTATCTACAAATTAAAAGATTTTGATTTATTTATAGTTGCAACAGATAGAGATGAGGTTAACATATCTATAGCCTTGCTACTTAGAGCTATTCTAAAAACTCCAAAGATAATAGTAAGAACAAAGGAAACTATTTTATCTGATAGAGAGATAGCTTCCTTTCTAGATATAGAGATATTTGATACATATAACGAAGTAATTACAACTATAGATAATATTATTAAATATCCTTCAATATCATCTATATATGAGTTTGAGGATGGAAAACTAGTTTTATTTACATACAAAATAAAAAAGGATGATTTCCTAAATGGAAAGAGATTAATTGATTTAAGAGATATAAGAAAAACTTTAAAATTTACAGTAGCTCTGGTGGAAAGAAATAACACTAAAATCATCCCTTCAGGTTCCACACAACTTTTAGAGGGAGATAATATATACATTTTATTAGAAAAGAACAATTTACACCACTGGTTAGGAAAGTTCCTGATAAGAAATGAAATTATTAGAAATATTTATATTCTCGGATACTCAAAGTTAGGTTTCCATATAATAGAACATTTATACAATAAGTTTAATATAAAGATTTTTGAGCCTGATTTAAAAAAGTGTGAAGAGTTAGCAACTAGATTCCCAAAGATACTTGTATTAAACACAAGTTTAACAGATAAGGAAACTTTAATTATGGAAGAAATAGGAAATGCAGATTTAGTTATAAGTCCAAGCCATAGGGAAGATAGTATACTGGCTTCAATTCTCTCTAAACAGTTAGGAGCTAAAAAGGTAATGGCAGTTATTGAAAATCCTGAATATGAAAGAATAATTTCAACTTTAGGGATAGATATTCCTATCGTATCTAGAAAGTTAATTGCAAAGAGAGTATATAGGGCAATAAGACATAGAAGGATACTAGATAGTTTTGACTTAGGGGAGGAAATCAGTTTAAAGGAGATTTTAGTAGATAGAGAGTTAAGGGATAAAAAAGTTCATCAAATCTCAAAAGAAAATTTTATAATTTTAAGTCTAGAGAGAAATGGAGAGTTATATCTTGTGGATGGGAATACACAGTTAAGAGAGGGAGATATATTACTAGTGTTAGAGAGAAAATGATAAATTTAACTAGACTGAATTTAAGATTTTTGTTAGTGTTAGAACTACTGTTGTCTATCTTACTTTTTATAACTAGTTTAACTTTATCTATTCCTCTAATTTACTCTATCTTTGTTAAAGATGGTTTATTCCTTTACTACATTAAAACGATAGGATTTATCAGTATTTTATATTTATCAGTTTTTTTATTAACAAAATTTTTGAAAGTAGAGGATAAAAATTTTCCGAACAATAGGGAGGCTTTACTTGTTGCCGTATCTGTATGGTTTTTCTTGCCATTAATAATAGCCAATGTTTATGTAACAACTGGTTATATCAAATCTATAATTGATGGATACTTTGAGGCGGTTTCAGGTTTTACAACAACTGGAGCATCCATATTAACAGATATAGAGGCTCTGCCAAAAAGTTTACTCCTGCTTAGAAATTTAACAAACTGGATAGGTGGACTTGGTTTTGCAATTTTTACAATATCTTTTACATCTATATCACCGTTAGTTGGAAAATCATTAATAAAATTTGAGGCACCTAAGGTCATAGAGGAAAGTATAGAGATAAAAATAAAGAAGATAACAATAATAATTTTTACCGTTTATCTAGCATTAAGTATTTTAGAGACGATTTTACTACTTCTTACTGGATTAGATATATACAATGCCATAAACTATACATTTGCAACTGTAGCAACAGGGGGATTTGCTCCTAAAAATGAAAGTGTAGGAGCTTTTAACAGTTTTTCTGTAGAGCTAATTATTTCTGTATTTATGATTTTAGGAGCTATTAATTTACAACTATACTATTTAGCCTATAAAGAAAGAAGTTTATTAAAAATTTTTAAAGATGAGGAAGTCAAGATTTATCTATTAATTATTGGTGTTTCTATAGCAATCTCATCATTTGTTCTGTTTGAAAATGGATACTACAGCTCTATATACGAAAGTATTAGATATTCCTCTTTTCAGATTGTTTCAGCATCAACCACTACAGGTTTTTCATCTACAGATTATTCCAATTGGCATCCTTTCGTATTAAGTTTAATGATGTTATTAGCTTTAATCGGAGCTGTAAGTGGCTCGACTGGAGGAGGTATAAAAATAGTTCGTCTAGTATTTTTATTTAAGTCTGTAATTATTGAGTTAAAAAAATTAGCTCATCCGAAGGCTATTTACAGATTTAAAATCAGAGATAAAGTAATAGATACTGAAACTGCAAATATAATGTGGGTATTTCTATCATTGTATATTTTAACATTTATCTTCGTAGGGTTAGTTTTAGTTTTTGATGGTTATGACATAATCACATCTTTTTCCTCTTCTGTTGCATGTATCACAAGCTTAGGACCCGGTTTGGGAGATGTTGGACCAGCCTCTAACTTTTCTCAGTTTTCACAATTGGAGAAGTTAATACTAGCGTTTGAGATGATTTTAGGAAGATTGGAAATTATACCTGTTATAGGATTAATCTTTTTAAGATAGAAATAATGTTATAATATTTAATCTAAAATAATAGAAATTTTGTTAGGAGGTTGTAGATATATGTCTATCACACCAGAAAAGAAGGCTGAAATCATACAAAAATGGGCAAGACATGAAGGAGATACAGGCTCTCCAGAAGTACAAATAGCAATTTTAACAGAGAGAATTAGAAATTTAACAGAGCATATAAAAAGAAATAAGAAAGATTTACACTCTAGAAGAGGTCTTATTGGAATGGTTAATAAAAGAAGAAAATTATTAAAATACTTAAAAAGAAAAAACCCTGAAAGATATCAGCAGGTTATAAAAGAGCTAAAAATTAGAGAGGTAGGGAGTAAATAAAAATGGAGGGTTTTGAAGATATTAAAGTAGAAAAAGTAGAAACCCTTGTTGGTTCTACTCCTATCTCTATTGAAACTGGATATTTTGCCAAACAGGCAAGTGGTGCAGTTATTGTAAGACAAGGAGAAACGGCAGTATTAGTTGCCGTTGTTGTCTCAGAAGAAGTTCAGGATGATATAGATTTCTTACCTTTAACTGTTGAATATAGAGAAAAACCATACTCTTATGGAAGAATACCCGGTGGTTTTGTCAAAAGGGAAGGAAAACCTAACGAAAGAGAAATATTAGTCTCAAGATTAATTGATAGACCTATAAGACCATTATTCCCAAAAGGTTTTTTCAACGATGTTATCGTATGGGCATTAACGCTATCTGCAGATGATAAGTATGACCCTGATGTTTTGGCTATGGTAGGTGCTTCTGCTGCTTTACATATATCTGAAGCTCCATTTGAAGGACCAGTAGCTGGTGTTAGAGTTGCTAGGGTAGATGGAAAATTAATAGTCAATCCTACATATGAGGAGAGAGATAAGGCAGATTTAGATATAGTTGTTGCTGGGACAAAAGATGCAATTGTAATGGTTGAAGGTGGAGCAAATGAAGTTCCTGAAGAAGAAGTTTTAGAAGCTATCCTATATGCACAGGAGAGTATAAAAAGTTTATGTGAAATACAGGAAAAACTGAGGGAAAAAGTAGGTAAAGAAAAAATAAAAGTAGATGTTCCTGTGGAAAATGAGGAATTAAAAAAACAGATTAGAGAATTAACAGAAGAAAAAATAAGGGAAGCATTCAATATCTTTGATAAAAAGGAAAGAAATAAAAAGATAAAAGAAATATTTGAAGAGTTAGTTGAAAAACTAAATATAACTGAAGAGGAAGTTAACAAAATTGAGGTTCTGTTTAAAACCGTTGAATCCGAAATAATGAGAGAAATGGTACTTAGAGAGCATAGAAGAATAGACGGAAGAAAACCTGATGAAATCAGACCTATATGGATTAAGTTAGGATTATTTCCAAGGTCCCATGGCTCAGCAATCTTCACTAGAGGACAGACACAGGCACTTGTAATGACAACTCTAGGAGCTTTAGGTGAGGAGCAAATAGAGGAAAGTATAGAGGAAGGAGAAGAAAAGAAAAGATTTATACTTCACTATAACTTCCCGGCATTTTCCACTGGGGAAGCAAAACCACCAAAGGCACCTTCTAGAAGAGAAATAGGACACGGACATTTAGCAGAAAGGGCTTTAGAGCCATTAATACCATCTGAAGATAAATTTCCATATGTTATAAGAGTTGTTTCGGAAATATTAGAAAGTAACGGCTCTTCATCGATGGCAACAGTTTGTGGAGCTTCATTATCATTATTTGATGCAGGTGTGCCTTTACCTAAACATGTTGCTGGTATAGCTATGGGATTATTAAAAGAGGAAGATAACTATGTTGTTCTTACAGATATTCTTGGAGATGAAGACCATTTAGGAGATATGGATTTTAAAGTTGCAGGCACTAGAGATGGTATCACTTCAATACAGATGGATATAAAGATTAAAGGATTAACTAAAGAAATACTTCAAGATGCTCTAAAACAGGCAAATAAAGCGAGAATGAAAATATTAGATATAATGTATAATGTAATTCCTGAGCCTAGACCTGAAGTTTCTAAATATGCTCCTAAAGTTGTAATAATGGAAGTATCTCCAGAAAAAATACCTTTAATAATTGGACCTGCAGGTAAAAATATCAAAAAAATTATAGATGAAACTGGTGTAAAAATAGATTTAGAAGAGGACGGTATAGTTAGAATTTATGCACCTTCTAAGGAAGCAGGAGATAAAGCTAAGGAGATGATAGAACAGATAATTGTTGATATAGAGCCTGGTGAAGTTTATATGGGTAAAGTTGTTAGAGTAGAGGATTATGGAGCTTTTGTTGAACTATTCCCAGGAAAACTTTCATTACTACATGTTTCCAAAATTAGTAATCAGAGGGTAAGGTCTGCAAAAGACCATGTAAAGGTTGGTGATATTATTACTGTAAAAGTTGTTGAGGTAGATGAACAGGGAAGACCTAGGGTTTCTCTAAAAGATGTTAAGAAAGGAGAGGAAGCTAAAAACAAATATCTTTATGAAAACCTTCAAGAAAATAAAGAAAATAATTAAATTTTTTATCTTTTCTTCTTTTTAGCAAGTAAACCTGTAATGGAAGGGAAGGGAATACTATTTAAAAGATGTAAAAATCGTTATAAACGGAGCTGGAGCATCTGGTATAGCCACAGCTAGAGTTCTTAAACTTTTAGGTGCAAAAAATATAATTATGTGTGATATTAAGGGAGTTATAACATTAGATAGGAAAGATTTAAATAAGTATAAAAAAGAATTTGCAGTAAATACTGATAAAAAAGAGTTGAAAGATGTTATAAAAGATGCTGAACCAGATAAATAACGTTTTAGTATTTCCTTTTATATTTAGAGGAGCATTAGATGTTAGAGCTAAAAAGATAACTGAAGATATGAAAATAGCAGTTGTTAAAGAGTTATCAAAATTAGCTAGAGAACCTGTTCCTTCACATATAAAGGAGATATATGGAGAAGATTTATACTTTGGAAAAGACTATTTAATCCCAAAACCATTTGATGAAAGATTATTAATAAATATCTCAACAGCAGTGGCAAAATCAGCTATCCTTTCAGGAGCAAGTCCAATTAATATTAAAGATTTTGATGAAGAAGAGTATAAAAACATTTTGATTAGTAAACACCTAAATAGAATAAAAAATTTCTACAATCGTTAACTATCCCCTTTTTTCTCCTTAAATTTTATTAAATTTACAATTGTTTCATTTGTAGGAGCCTTAATACCAACTTTTTCTGCAAGTTTAACTATAGCACCGTTTAAAGCATCTATCTCTGTTCTTTTTCCAGTTTGTATGTCGTAATACATAGATGGAAAATGATTTCTTGTAGGTGGAACAAGTTTATTATAAAAGAAATCTATATACTCCTCTGCGTTATTCCAGTTAAGTTGGATATTGTTAAGTTTAGCAACTAGAAATATCTCCTCTATTATTTTATTCATAATAAGTCGTGTGTTTTTATTGTCTGCAAGCTCACCATAACTACACTCTAGAATAGCTCCTAAAGGATTTAAGGCACAGTTATACAGAATTTTATCCCATAGGATTTTATAAACATCTGGAGAGTATGAGGTAGGAATACCGGCTTTATTTATTTTCTCAACAATTTTTAAGATTACTTTTTTATCTATAGCATTATCAGGTTGACCTATCCTAACATCATCAGCATTTACAGTTATTCTAACTTTTCCTTTATCTATAACCTTAGCTCCAAAAATTACCCTTCCTAAAAGTGTATGCTCTTTTCCTATTATTTTAACCGCCAGTTCATAGTTTCCATAGCCATTTTGAGTTAATAAAACTATACTATTAGGTTTTAAAATTTTCTTTATATCATTTAAAGCTTTTTCCGTGTCATATGACTTAACAGCAAGAATTATTAAATCTAAATTAATATCTTTAAAGTCCAAAATGTTATCGGAAATACCATCTAACTCTGCAGAGTGTTTTCCCCAAATACCATCTATATATAGATTTTTTGGAAAGTTTTTATCTTTTACCTTCCCATATACATTATTCCCACTTTCCTTTAAAAAAGTTGCAAATGTTATTCCTATAGCCCCTAGACCGTAAACCAGTATATTCATAAAATTTCTCTCATTTTAATGTTCTAAAATAAAATTATAGGATAAGAAAAAAATTGTAAAAAGGGATAAAAAAGGAAAAATTTTTTAATCAATTTTTTACTCTTCTATAGAAGAAGTATTTTTTTAAATTAACCATAGAAAATATTATTAATAACATTATAAAAAATGATATATATGGATACTCGATTGCATATACTAAAGGAGTAAGTAAAGCTCTAACCATAAATCTTAATGTTTCATGTTCTCTAATAAACTCAGCTACAGGTGGGGAGTATGTATAGTAAAAGTTAACGAAAACTTTTCCTAACGGATTTGTAAGTAGATATTTATCTCTAAATTCTCTTAAAACCTTTACATGAGGTTCTAAATAACTTCCATAAGCAGCAGTTGCTATAAAACAACCGCCTCCTCCACCACCTCCTCCATTAGAGGTGTTAAAATTATTATTTGTTTTGTTGTTATTTGAATTGTTATTTATAGTAGAACATGTTTCATTTTGATAATTTGCTATTATATTGACCACTGCATCACCTCTTATTATGTCATCGTTTGGAATATTAAGTTCTGCAAAGTATACGGTATTTATACTGTCAGATGAGCTCAGCCTAATTGCAATTTCACAACTTTCATTTTGAGATAACACTGTGTTTGAACAGGTATCAGATATTATTGAAAACTTATTACTATTTCTTCCTGTTAAATAAGCCGTATTAAAAGTTATATTCTGTGAACCTGTGTTTGTAATAATAACATTCCCTTCACATACATTTTTATTAAGATATATCGTATCTGTAGAAAACTTTAAATCTGAAAAGGTTATTTGTAGTTCAGCAGTAGTAGGAGTTGTAGAGGTGTTTTTACCCAAATATTCTATTTTAATTCCTCTGTATGTATCTAAAAATATTGGATTAGTG
>JALSPY010000205.1 GCA_026985705.1 Hydrogenothermaceae bacterium
CAGGTAAAGGTATAGCAAACCCAATTGCAATGATTCTATCTGCGGCTATGATGTTAGATATAACTTGTAAGCTTCATGACGCTGCAAAGGACATAGAAAACGCAGTTGAAAAAGTACTTGAAGATGGCTATAGAACAGGAGATATATGGTCTCCAGGTAGTAAAAAAGTAAATACAAAAGAAATGACTCAGGCTATTATAGAAAGATTATAAAACGGGGTTTTTTACCCCGTTTTTTTTCACGATAATTTGATAATATATTTGTAAGGGGGGAGTGAATGAGACTAAAAATATTAATTTTTGTATTACTACTATCGTTTTTTTCATACGGCTTTGAACCTATTAAACCTATCCCTTTATCGGTTCCTTATAACAAAGAAAAAGCAGAATTAGGAAAACTCCTTTTCCATGACCCTATTCTATCAAGGGATAAAACTGTATCCTGTGCTTCATGCCATGACCTTTACACTAAATGGGGAACAGACCACAGGAATGTCTCAATAGGAGTAGAAGGAAAAAAAGGAAATGTTAACGCACCTTCAGTATACAACAGCTATTTTAACTTCCGTCTTTTCTGGAATGGAAGGGCAAAAAATTTGAAAGAACAGGCAAAAGGTCCCTTACACAATCCAGTTGAAATGGATATGGATAAAAAGACTATTGAAAAAAGACTCAAAAAAATACCTGTATATAAACAGCTTTTTAAAAGAATATATGGAGATATAAGATACGAGTATGTCCTTGATGCTATAGCAGAATTTGAAAAAGCCCTTATAACCCCAAACTCTAAATTTGATAAGTATTTAAGATGCAAAGAGGAGGGAAATAAAGATTGTAAAAAGATACTTACAAAGAAAGAACTGGAAGGGTATATTACTTTTAAAAAAATAGGCTGTATTTCCTGTCATAACGGTATAAATGTAGGAGGAAATTCATTTCAAAAATTAGGGGTTATATTTCCATATAGATGGAAACCATATTATCCAGATAGGTACCAGATAACACATAAGGAAGAAGATAAAAATGTATACAGGGTACCTTCTTTAAGAAATATTGAATGTACTTATCCTTACTTTCATGATGGTAGTGTAAAAACATTAAGAGAAGCTTTAAAGAAAATGTCTTATCATAACCTTGGTTTTGAACTTTCGGATGAAGAAATAGATAAAATAGAGGCATTCTTAAAGACACTAACAGGAAAACTTCCAGAAATAATAAGGAAAGATTATGAAAATACTAAAAAGTAAAAAAATATTTTTTATTGTTGTGTTGGCAATAATTTCTATTTTAGGATTAATATACTTTAATGTTTTCGCAAAAAATTACTTTACTAAATCTGAAGAAATACTAAGTAGATTTAAAGAACTTGAATCTTTAGAATCGGACTTAGATATAGAGATAATAAAAAGCAATTTTTTCCTTTATTATGATTACGACAATATATACAGGAAGATTAATGAAATCCGAAAAAATTTAGATTATCTTGAAAATACAAAACACCTAAAAGGCAAAAACCACAAAGGAAGCTATAAATACCTGAAAAAATATGAGACATACCTAAATAAAAAAGAAAAGGAAGTAATAAAATTTGAAACAATCAACTCAATGATGAAAAACTCTATCATTTACATACCAGGTCTTATATTTAGATATATAAACAACACAGATACAAATCCTCTTTACTATGACTATAATATTCAACTTACAAAAATTTTATCAGCCTTATTTTTGTTAAAAAATAGTTTTGACGAAGATTTTCTATCCCTTTTAAAAGAAAGTATCAGGTCATTAGAAGAAAGTGTATATCCACCTAATATGGAAAAATTCCATAAAGTTTTATTGGCACACTTACACATATATGTAGAAAACTATCTTAAATATAACAGCCTAATAACCTCTTTAATTAAAGATAACAAAGGAAAACAATATTTAAAGATAGCGAGGAAATCTTTTATAAAAGAAACAAAAGAAGAAGCAAAAGTGATTTCATTGTTTTCTTTAGGCTCCACTCTTTTATTTCTCATTATCTTAGGATATGTAGCTTATCTACTTGTTTCTTTAGACAAAAAAAATTTACAGCTTGTAAAACTGGCAAGAAAGTTAGAAGAAACCCTGGAAACAGATGACATAACAG
>JALSPY010000206.1 GCA_026985705.1 Hydrogenothermaceae bacterium
TTTTACAGCTGTTGACTGTATCATAACATCTATAAGACTAGGCAATGAAACTCATTTAATTTATAGAAGGACAAGAGAAACATCCTCTGCAAGAGATGAGGAATGGGACCATGTGGCAGAAGAAGGAGCTATTTTACACTGGTTAACTCAACCAATAGAAGTGTTAGGAAATGAAAAGGGAGAAGTTGTAGGGCTAAAATGTATAAAAATGGAGCTGGTTCCTGACCCAAATGGTGGCAGACCGAGACCAAAACCAGTGGAAGGCTCAGAACATATTATTGAGTGTGATGCAGTTATAATGGCTGTAGGTCAGGGAGATAACCCTCTAGCATACAAAGACATTAAAGGATTAAAAATAGACAAATGGAATAACCTTTCTACTGTAGATGAGAAGTTTAGAACAAATATAGAGGGGGTTTTTGCAGGTGGAGATGTTGTAAATGGTGGAGATACAGTTGTTAGAGCTATATCTCATGGAAAGTTAGCTGCTGAAGCTATGCATGAATACTTAATGACAGGAAAATGGGAATACAATCCATAAACTTAAAAAATTTTTGTATAATACGTAATTTTATAGATAAATAAGCGGCTAAAACCCTGTTTTTTTGATACAGCCGCTTAACATTTTTAAAATTCTTTTTTTCTTTTCTTTATTTTTATATTTCTTTTAAAAAAGAAAAAAAGGAAAAATTTTTAACTTTTTATACCACTCAGTTTTAGTAATGCGTTAATATCTGCATCTCTACCGGCAAAATTTCTAAACAATTCCTTTGCAGGTAAGCTACCTCCTTTAGATAAAAATTCTGTATATAAACTATCTGCCAGCTCATCATTATAAATTCCAGTATCTACAAACATAAAATATGCATCTGCACTTAATACCTCTGCCCATTTATAGCTGTAATAACCTGCCGCATATCCACCTGCAAAAATATGTCCAAACTGCCATTGGAATTTATTATATTTAGGTGGTTTCACAACGGCAATTTCGTCTCTTATCTCATCTAGTATCTTCTGGACTTCCTCTGCTGTATATTTTCCAAGATGTATTTTTATATCAAATAATCCAAATTCTAACTGTCTTAACATAGCTAACGCTGATTGGAAGTTTTTAGCCTCCTTTAGTTTATCCATCATTTCCTCAGGCATAGGCTCTCCAGTTTGATAGTGTTTAGCAAAAAGTTTTAAAACTTCCTTATCATATGCAAACTGTTCTAGAAACTGAGATGGAAACTCCACCGCATCCCACTCAACCCCAGAAATTCCACTTACAAAAGGCTCTTTAACTTCACTTAGTAAATGGTGAAGGGCATGTCCCATTTCGTGAAATAATGTCTCTACATCATAAGGTCTTAAAAGTGATGGTGTATCTTCTGTTGATGGGGAAAAGTTTGCAACTATATGGGCTACTGGCTTAACTATATTTCCATTTTCATCTTCATGGTGAGAAATCCATTCATCCATCCAAGCTCCATCTCTTTTTCCTTCCCTTGCCTCTAAATCAAAGTAAATTCTTCCTATTAATTGTCCCTTTCTATACACATCATAAACATTTACAGTTTCATCCCATACCGGAGTATCAACCTCTTTAAACTCTAATTTCATTAATTTGTTTAAAAACTTGAATAAACCCTCAAGAGTTTGTTTTTTCTCAAAGTAAGGTTTGTAAACTTCATCATTTACATCATACTTTTGTTTTTTTAATTTTTCTGAGTAGTAAGCTAAATCGTATGCTTGAACATCATCATTTAATCCATACTTTTCTTTGGCAAATCTATTAAGCTCTTCATACTCTCTCTTTCCTTGAGGTTTGCTTTTCTCGGCAAGCTCCTTTAAAAATGCTATAACTTCCTCTGGGCTTTCAGCCATCTTCGTTTTTAAAGATAACTCAGCATAATTTTTAAATCCTAACAGTTTAGCCTTTTCATATCTTAAAGATAAGATTTCTTCTATTAACTTCTCATTTTCAGGAGCTCTAGTTGTGTAAGCTTTATAAAGTTCTTCTCTGAGCTTTCTATTTGAGCCATAAGTCATATAAGCGATATAACTTGGTTGTTGTAATGTAAATCTGTAAACAACTTTTCCATCTTCTCTTTTTACTTTAGCTTTTTCAAGCTCTGTTTCAGGTAGCTCTTTAACATCTTCATAATCTTCAATAATAAGCTCATACTGATTTGTAGCATTTAACAAATTCTGGGCATACTGATTTTGAAGTTGAGAAAGTTTTATATTAATTTCCTTAAGTCTTTCCCTCTTATCTTTATCTAATCCAACTCCTCCTAGTTCAAAGTCCCTTATAAGGTTTTCTAATACTTTCTTTTGCTCCTGATTTAAATTTTCTTTTTCTTTCTCATATATTTCTTTAAAGGCTTTGTATAACCTCTCATCTTGCTCTAAATTTGTATAATACTCAGTTATCTTAGGAAGAAGTTCTGAATACACCTTTTGAGTCGCTTCACTGTTTTTTACATAATTTAAATGGGCTATAGGTTGAAATAACCAATTTAATCTTTCATGTATTAATTGGTAAGGCTTCACAAAATTTAAATAACTTTTTTCTTTTAAATTTAAAAGCTCCTCTATCTTTTTTTTATTCTCCTCTAAATGTTTTAAAACTTTTTCCTTTTGTTCTTCTAAATTCTCTTCAGAAAGATTAAACTCTGGAAATATATACATTAGTAGTCCTCCTTTAAACTTTAGAAATTTTTATTATCTTTATTTTAAGTGTAATAATATTATTGAATAATATAATTAAAAAATTTTTAAAAGGAGTAATTAAATGAGAAGTGATGAGATAAAGAAAGGTTTTGAAAGGGCACCACATAGAAGTTTATTAAGGGCATGTGGTCTGACAGAAGAAGATTTTAACAAACCATTTATAGGAATTGCCAATTCGTATATAGATATAATTCCTGGTCATGTTCATTTAAAAGAGTTTGGAGAGATAGTAAAGGAGGCTATAAGAGAGGCTGGAGGTGTTCCATTTGAGTTTAATGTAATAGGAGTTGATGATGGTATAGCAATGGGACACTCTGGTATGCATTACTCTTTACCAAGTAGAGAGCTCATAGCAGATAGTATAGAAACAGTTGTTGAGGCTCATAAGTTAGATGGTTTAGTATGTATTCCAAACTGTGATAAGATTGTCCCCGGTATGATGATGGCGGCTGCTAGACTAAACATACCCACTATTTTTATAAGTGGTGGGGCTATGTTGGCAGGACATCTTCCTGACGGCAGAGCTATAGATTTATCTACTGCATTTGAGGCGGTGGGAGCTTACTCTAGAGGAAAAATCTCTGAAGAGGAATTAAAAGTTATAGAACAGAATGCATGCCCTTCCTGTGGCTCCTGTTCCGGAATGTTCACTGCAAACTCTATGAACTGTTTAGCCGAAGCTTTAGGAATTGCTTTACCGGGAAATGGCTCAATATTAGCTGTTGACCCTAAAAGAAAAGAGTTAGCAAAACAGGCAGGAAAGCAGATTATAAAATTAGTAGAAAAAAACATAAAATTTAGAGATATTGTAAATGAGAAAGCAATAGAAAATGCATTTACATTAGATATAGCTATGGGTGGCTCATCAAACACAGTATTACATTTACTAGCAATTTCAAAAGAAGCAGGAATAGAGTTTAAATTAGAAAAAATTGATGAAATATCTAGAAAAACACCTACATTATGTAAATTAGCCCCAGCATCAAATTATCATATTGAGGACTTAGACAGAGCCGGTGGAATATCTGCAATACTGAAGGAGTTATCTAAAAAAGGATTATTACATTTAGATAACTTAACGGTAAGTTTAAAAACATTAGGGGAAGTTATACAGGATGCAGAGATAAAAGATGAAAATGTTATCAGACCTATAGATAATCCTTACAGTGAAACAGGCGGATTGGCTATTTTATTTGGGAATATAGCTCCTGATGGAGCAGTTGTTAAGTCTGCAGCTGTAAGTCCAGAAATGCAGGTTCATAAAGGAAAGGCAGTATGTTTTGACAGTGAAGAGGAAGCTATAGCAGGTATAATGGGAGGAAAAGTCAAAGAAGGTAATGTTGTTGTGATTAGATATGAAGGTCCAAAGGGAAGTCCGGGAATGAGAGAGATGTTATCTCCAACATCTTTAATAATGGGAATGGGATTGGGAGATAAAGTTTCTTTAATAACTGACGGAAGATTTTCAGGAGCAACAAGGGGAGCTTGTATAGGACATATATCACCGGAGGCAGCATCTGGAGGACCTATAGGTGTTATTAAAGATGGTGATGAGATTTTAATTGATATACCTAATAGAAAACTGGAGCTTCTAATATCAGATGAAGAGTTAAAAGAAAGGTTAAAAGAGTTTAAACCAAAGAAAAAAGAGATAAAAAGTAAATGGTTAAGAAGATATTCAAAGATGGTTTTATCTGCTAGCGAAGGTGCTGTTTTATCAGATGAATGTTTTTAAAAAGCTTTAGCATTTCACATAATTAAAAATCCATATATAATTTATATTTGACTTGATTTGATTTAACGGTCATCTCGCAAGGAGGTAATTTTCATTGTCTAAAATAAAAGTATCAGATTTAGCAAAAGAGTTAGGTGTAAATTGGAAAGATATAGCGAAAGCTTTAGCTGATATAACTGGAGAAAAAATAAAAACACCTTCAAAAAAGATAGATGAGGAAACTGCAAATTTAATAAGAGATTTTCTAGGAGTTTATGAGGAAACTCCTGAAGAAAAAGAGGAAATCCAAATTAAAACTGAAGAAAAAAAATACAGAATTTATGATTTATATCATGAGTGGGGAGTTAGTTTTGAAGAGTTTAAAGAAGCATTAAAAAAATGTGGTTATGAAGGTGAAATAAGTAGTTTTACTGAGATAAATAAAGATTTGGCTAATGAAGTAAAAAAAGAACTAGAGGAGCTTATAAAAAAGAAAAAAGAGGAGGAAGAGAGAAAAAGAAAAGAGGAAGAAGAAAAAAGAAGAAGAGAGGAAGAATTAAGAAGGTTATTAGAAGAGCAGGAGAGGGAAAAAATAGAGAAGGAAAGAAAAAAAGAGGAGGAGGAGGCAAAGGGGAGAGAACTAAAAGAGAATAAAGAAGAAAAGGGAATAAAAGAGATTGAGAAAAGTAAAATAAAAGAAGAGGATAAGAAAGAAATAGAAGAAATAAAGAAAAGTAAAGAGAAAGAAGCGAAAGCTTCACCTAAAGAAATAAAAGAAGATAGCGGAAAAAAGGAAAGAAGATATAAAAAAGATAGATTTGATAAAAGAAAGAAAAAGGAGTTTAAAGAAAGAAAAAGAGAGTTTAAGAAAGAAGAAAAATTCAGAAAAGATGAAAAAGCTATTAAAGATAAAAGAGAAAAGCAAAAATTTGAAAAAGTTAAGGAAAATAAAGAAGGATTTAGTTTACAGGCAGAGTTAGAGCAGGCTCAAATCCAATCAGTAAAAGATGAGGAGAAGGAAAGAGAAAAGGCTCAAGCAGCAGAAATAGAGAGAAGAAAGGAAAGTAAAGAGGAAAAAGCTGAGCTTGAGGCATTGAGAAAACTTTTAGGTGATAGTGGAAGAAAGAAAAAGAAGAAGAAAAAGAAAAAGGAAGATAAGGAAAAAAAGGAAGTTGAAGCGAAGGAAGAAGATGATGTAAAAATTGCTATAATCCCGGAAGTTTTAACAGTTAAAGACCTATCAGATATTCTAAATATTCCAGCAAACCAGATAATTCTTGAATTAATGAAGAAAGGAGTTCTTGCAACTATAAATCAAAATATAGACCCAGAGATTGCATTACAGATAGCTGAAGAACATGGATTTCTAGCAGAAATAAAGAGAGAAGGTGAAGAGTTAAGTATAGTTGAAGAATTACCAGATGAAGAAAAAGAGAAAGTTTTAGCCGAAGAAAAGGAAGATGAAGAAAACCTAGTGGAGAGACCTCCTGTAGTAACTGTGATGGGGCATGTTGACCATGGGAAAACAACTTTACTTGACACTATAAGAAAAACCGATGTAGCTGCTAGAGAAAAAGGAGGAATTACCCAGCATATAGGGGCTTATAAGATAGAGTTAGAAAATGGTAAGGAAATAACATTCTTAGACACTCCCGGACACGAAGCATTTACAACATTAAGGGCGAGAGGTTCTAAAGTTGCAGATATTGCAGTTTTAGTTGTTGCCGCTGATGATGGTGTGAAACCACAAACGATAGAAGCTCTAAACCACGCTAAAAGTGCAAATGTACCAATTATAGTTGCTATAAACAAAATTGATAAACCAAGTGCGGACCCTGAAAGGGTTAAAAGGGAATTATCCCAGTATAATCTTATCCCGGAAGAATGGGGTGGAGATACAATAATGGTGCCCGTTTCTGCTAAGACAGGGAAAAATATAGATGAATTGTTGGAAAATATTCTACTAGTGGCAGAATTACTTGAGTTAAAAGCTAATCCAAATAAACCTGCTGTAGGGACTGTAATTGAAGCAAAACTAGATACCAAAAAAGGTCCTGTAGCAACTGTCCTAATAGAAAATGGAACTTTAAAAAGAGGTGATTACTTTGTAGCCGGCTACACATGGGGAAAAGTTAGAGCAATGTTAGATGAAAGAGGTAGAAATCTAAAAGAAGCTGGTCCCGGAACACCTGTTGAGATTTTAGGATTTAATGAAGTTCCAAAGGCTGGAGATAAATTTATAGTTAAATCATCAGAAAAAGAAGCTAGACAGTTAGCTGAACAAAGAAAACAGAAGTTAGAGGAAGAGCTGTTAGCTAAAAGAAAAAGATTACATTTAGAAAACTTACAGGATGCTAAAGAGATTAACATAATTTTAAAAGCTGACGTCCAAGGCTCATTAGAAGCAATAATAAAATCAATAGAAGAGCTTGCTAAAAAGTTTGAAAATGTAAATATAAACATTATTCACAGTGGTATAGGAGCCATAACTGAAAGTGATGTAATGTTAGCAGCAGCTTCAAATGGTTTAGTTATAGGTTTCAATGTTAGACCAGATGCAGCTGCTAGGAGAGCTGCAGAAGAGGAAGGTGTTGATATAAAAATATACGGTGTAATATATGACTTACTTGAAGATTTAGAGAAAGCTCTTAAAGGATTACTTGAGCCTAAGAAGAAAGAAGAGCTTCTTGGAATTTGTGAAGTTAAGAAAATATTCAGAATTAAAGGTGTTGGAACAGTTGCAGGTTGTATAGTTATAGAAGGGGTTATAAGAAGAAATTCTAAAGCTAGATTAGTTAGAGATGGTGTAGTTATATACAATGGAGAAATTTCTTCTCTAAAAAGATTTAAAGATGATGTTAAGGAAGTAGCAAAAGGTTATGAATGTGGATTAATGTTAAAAGATTTCAACGATATAAAGCCAGGAGACCAGATAGAAAGCTATGAAATTGTAGAAGAAAAGGAAGTAAGTTAAACAGGTGAAAAAAAATGAAGATTTTAATGATAGATAACTACGATAGCTTTACATATAACATAGTTCAATATCTATACGAGCTTGGAGCAGATGTGGAAGTTTACAGAAACGACCAGATAGATATTGGAGATATAGAAGGTATGAATGATATAGATGGAATTGTAATATCACCGGGACCATGCACTCCAAATGAAGCGGGTATATCTGTAGATGTTATAAGAAGATTTAAAGGAGTATATCCAATACTTGGAGTGTGTTTAGGACACCAATCTATAGGTGTTGCTTTTGGAGGTAAGATAATAAAGGCTAAATGTTTAATGCATGGTAAATTATCAAACATATATCACAACGGAAAAGATTTATTTGAAGAAATACCATCTCCATTTAAAGCAGTCAGATACCATTCATTAGTTATAGACAAAAATAGTCTTCCTGAAGATATAGAAATAACAGCTTGGACTAAGGAAGATGACGAAATAATGGGAATAAAACACAAAAAATATCCGATATGGGGAATTCAGTTCCATCCTGAAAGTATACTAACAGACTATGGCAAGAAGATTTTAGAAAATTATTTAAAACTTACAGAAAAGTTTAACACTTCAAAACCAGTATAGAGGTTAAAAATGTTTCTATGGATTAAAGCTATTCATCTTATATCTGTAATAACTTTAATGGCAGTTATATTTTATCTTCCTAGACTTTTTGTTTATCATTTGGAAAACAGAGACAAAAAGGAATTTGTAGATGTTATAAAAGTTATGGAAGTAAAACTCCATAAATTTATCGGTATTCCATCTTTTTGGATTACACTCTTAACAGGTTTAGGAATGTTATCTATTAATCCGTCTATATTTAAGACAGGTGGTTGGATACATGCTAAAATTACTTTAGCCATATTAATGCTAATTTACTATATTTCATTAGCAGTTTTTCTAAAAAGAATACAGTCTGATAACTGTAAACTGTCTTCTAAGTTTTTTAGATTTTATAACGAAGTCCCAACAATACTTTTAATATTAATAGTTATACTTGTGATAGTAAGACCATTTTAAAGGGGAAATAAAAATGAAAGTTATTTATATACATGGATTTAATTCAGCCGGTTATGGAAATAAGATAAATAAACTCAAAGAAGCTTTCGGTGATGAAAATGTTATAGCTTTAACACTTCCATACAATCCAGAGAAAGCTATGAAACTTTTAGAGTTTTTAACAGAGACTATAAAGGAAAAGGAAAATCTAATTTTAGTAGGAACATCATTAGGAGGATTTTACGGATTATATTTAGGAGCAAAATATAAGGTGCCATCAGTCCTAATAAATCCGTCTACAGACCCATATAACTCATTAAAAACACAAGTTGGAAAGCAGAAAAATTATAAAACAGATGAAGAATATGAGTTTAGCTATAAAGATTTGGAAAGTTTAAAAAAATACTATCTCTCTGAAAAGGAGATAAAAGAGGCTAAACCATACATATATGTTTATTTAGATGAGGAAGATGAGCTTTTAGACAGTAGAAAAACTAAAGAGTTTTTTGAAAAATTTGATATATATGTAAAAATGTATCCGAATGGTAATCATAGATTTCAACATATGGATGAACTAATTGAAGATTTAAGGGAAAAACTAAATTTATAAATAACATCGGTATACGATGAAGTTTAAAGAGTATATT
>JALSPY010000207.1 GCA_026985705.1 Hydrogenothermaceae bacterium
TGATAACTGGATAAATCTTGTAGTTGGGTTCATAGTTGCTTTTGTATCTGCGTTATTTAGTATTAAATTCTTCTTAAAGTTTATCTCTAAACATGATTTCACTCCATTTGGCATTTACAGAATTGTATTAGGTGTTTTATTCCTAGGATTAGTTTATTTAGGAATTATACGTATAGATTAGTTTATTTATTTTACAATTGGAAGTTTCATTTAAAAAAGCAGTTCTACTTTTTATTTTGCTAAAATTTAATATTTTTAATTCAATTCTATAATTTTTTCATTTTTATCATAACTGATGATTATACCTAAAATTTGTAATACTTCACCAATTCTCAATAATTTCTTCATATCATTAATGTAAAGAGAATTAGTATAGTTAGAAAGTTAATCTGATATTATCTTCCCAATTTTTCTTTATTTCTTCTTTAGAAAGAGTTAACTCTTGATTATCTCTGTATGGAACAGCATAGGGAGAATTTTTAATCCTTTTTTCCTCCTTTTCAGTTAAAGGTGGAATATCTCCATCTATTGTGGCAACCGTTGAATAGCTCTTCCTTCCTACAGGCTCAACTAAACCTATTTTAAAACCTGCCTCTATTAAACCTTTCCTAACTGCTAAAGATGCACTGTAGGTTGCAAATATTCCGTATCTATCTATAAGTTTTCTTATATATCTGAATAGCTCTAAAGTCCACATTTCAGTGTTTACCTTTGGAGAAAAGGGGTCAAAAAAAACTGCATCAAATTTATAATTCTCTTCAGCCAACAGCTTTATTAATTTTCTTCCCTCTCCAAACAGTATTTTTAAACTAAAATTTTCATTTTCTGATTTATAAACTTCAATTTTTTCATTCATAAGTGATAAATAACCAAAATTACCTTTTAAAATCTGTTTATATATGTTTTCAAGCTCCGTATGTATATTTAAGGAGTTTATCTTTTCAAAAATCTGTTTATCCTTTTCTATGGAGATTATATCTAACTTAACCTTTGGATTAGACTTTACAGCTTCCTTTATAGCAACAGCCACATTATAGCCCAATCCAAAACCTACATCTAAAACTCTGATATAGCCCTTCTCTTTAGCTAACTGGGGTATTCTACAGGGATAAACAAACTTATGGAGACTTTCTGTGTAAGCTCCTGCCTTTGTGCTGTGATAAGCCTCTCCATACTCATCATTGAATAAAGTTTCTGAACCATCTGCTGTTTTAATTACTCTTTTCTCCATACTTTAGTTAACAAGCTCCCTATTGAATGCTTTTTTGAAAACTTTTTTAGCATTTTCATCTGTGATTTTTTCTAACTCACTTTTATCAATATTTAAAAAGTTAGCCACAAATTCCAGTGTGAAAAATATATTTGAAGGTTTGTTTGGTTTACCTCTTCTCTTCTGTGGAGATAAAAATGGACTATCTGTTTCAAGTAAAAGCCTGTCTAAAGGTGTTCTTTTTAATACTTCTCTTAAATTGTTAGCCTTTGGATATGTAATATTTCCAGCAAATGATATATAAAATCCTAAATCTACACATCTTTCCATCATTTCTATATCTCCACCGAAACAGTGAATAATTCCACCATTCTCAAATGGGCTGTGCTGTTTTAAAATTTCTACAGTATCTTCATTTGCATTTCTTGAGTGGACTATAACAGGTAATTCTAACTCTTTAGCTAACTCTATCTGTTTTTCAAAAAATTTCCATTGTTTTTCTTTTGGAGTTATATCCCTGTAGTAATCTAATCCAGTTTCTCCAATTGCAACAACTTTACTATTCTGTAATGCCAGTTCTTTTAATAAATAGATTTTATCTAAATCTAGTTCCTTAACATCATAAGGATGAAAACCCACAGAAGCAAAAACATTTCCATATCTGTTAGCTATTTCGACAGCCTTGTAAATTTCATCAATATCACAACCGATGGTTATTATATAGTCTAAACTTTCTATACTTTCTAATAAATCTTCCTCTGTTTTTAACATATCTAAATGTGCATGTGTATCTATCATCTTTAATCCTCTAATACGAATATTTTTTCTTTACTTGTTTCTCCCTTTACTAGCTTTATCCGTGATTTAGGAATTTTAAAATATTTAGACAATATCTCTATTACTCTTTTATTA
>JALSPY010000208.1 GCA_026985705.1 Hydrogenothermaceae bacterium
ATAAAATTTTAGACAAGGATAAATATAAATACACTACAAATTTTAAAGGAAATCGGCTCTGCCGATAGAAGATGTTATATTAGATTGTATATATAGGCTAAAAGTAACCTGTGAGTCTCCGTTTTGGCAATATATAGTTTAAAACTAAATAAATATGGAGATAATTTAAACTACATATTGGGAGATAACAGGTAGAAAGACAAGTTGGGCATACTGCACAAATTTATTATTTGAGGCGAATAAGATGAGCCAAGGTAGTAGTAGGTTTTTTACAATTTTTTGATAGTATTTTTATACCTATTGCTACCTGCAAGTGTACCTGATGAGTTGAAGCTTATTAAGAGAGTTTTAGAACAACTGAAAAAATGAAATATCCCTTTTTTATTCCATTTATCTTTATATCAACCGGAATAATTCTTAAAGAGTTAATAAATATAGAACTTCCATTAATTTTTCTATTAATCCTGTCTTTAGCTTTAATAATAGTAAAGAGAGAAATAGCCCTTATCACTTTAGCTATATTCAGTTTAGTTTTAGGATACAGTATAAATGAAAAGAGCTTAAACAATATTCAAAATAAAAAATCTGTAGCCTTACAGTGTAAAGTTATTGATATACCTGTAGCTTATAAAAAATATATAAAATTTAACTGTAAAGTTAATCAATCAGATTACAAAGAGTTATTAAACAAAAAGGTAAAGGTAATTTTATTTTCAAAAGAACCTGAAAATTTAAAAATCTTTTTATTTTCTGAAGTAAATTTGACGGGAAGATTAAAACTGTATAAAAATTCGTTAAATCTTTATGGATACAGTTATAAAATTAAAAATGATAATAATCCATTTATATATCTGCTGGAATTAAAAAACAAGCTAAAGGAAAACTTTAAAGAAAAAGTAGATGATAAAACTTTATACTCTTTAGGTGAAGCTCTAATATTTGGAGATAGAGGAAATATTGATACGGAAACTAGAAGGATATTTGTAAATTCAGGTTTAATTCATCTATTGGCTATATCAGGTTTGCATGTAGGAATGCTAATAACGGTTTTACTAATTATCTTCTATCCATTAAAAAAGGAGTTTAGATACATCTTTGTAGCTATTTTAGTAGCCATATTTCCATTTCTAACCGGTTTAAAAATACCAGTTATAAGAGCATCTCTAATGGGAATTTTAATTTTAATAGGTAAGATAAAAAACTTTAGAGTAAACTCATTAAACATTCTATTTTTTGTAGGAATGGTTATTTTAATAATCTCTCCAAAATCAATTTTCAGTCCAAGTTTTCAGTTATCATTTATGGCAGTATTGGGCATACTCCTATTTGTAGAAAAACATAAACTTGAAATGAATAATATATATCAATATTTTTATGTCGGAATAATCATCTCTGTAGTGGCAACACTTTTTACAACTCCAATACTAACCTATCATTTTGGTAAATTTTCCCCTATATCAATAGTCGCAACTCCTATAGCATTGATACCTCTTTATCCCTATATAGCTTTGGCTGTAGTTAATCTTTTAACAGGTTTTAATATAGGACTACTAGTGGACTTGATGAATAAATTTGGAGAAATATTTGTGGGAATTACTGCTTTTTTTGGAGAGTTAGAAATATTTTATATTGGTTATAAACCTATTCTATTCTTTACAATTTTAATATTAATTTATCTAATCATTATATTTCTTATGAAGATAAATTTATATCTAAAACTCGGCTCATCTATCCTTTTATTAGGATTATTTCTTTACTTTTCTAAACTAGATACAACGAAAAGTTATTCAGAGTATAAAGTAATAAATGAAAAAAAATTTATCCTTTTAAAATTAAATAACTCTAAAGAATGTTTTGTTTACCTAAAGAGAAAATTCCAGTATATAGGAACTATCCTTAATAAAGAAGGATGTGAAAAAAGATACTTGGTTATAAATCCAAAAAAGAAATCAATGTATTTATCCGAATTTGACAGATATATACCTATAAATACGAAGTTTAATAATGTTCAATTTATAAAAGTTGGGAAAGATATACTTATAAAATTAGGAGAAAAAACCGTATTTTCTACAGAAAATCATATACAGAGTTTAAAAAA
>JALSPY010000209.1 GCA_026985705.1 Hydrogenothermaceae bacterium
TCAAAAACATCCATTATATATCTAACTTTATCTCTGATTGGATCTTTGTATAAAACAAGAATGTATTTAATTCTTTCAGTATTGAAAATAATTAACTTGTCTCTAAGCTCCTTTCTAGCTTTTGGGTCAACTATAAGTTTTAATAGAACATCTTCAGATGGACTACTTAAAATACTAGTTATAGCGTTATCTATTGCATCTATAACATTTTGGGTTGAGTATTTTATTACTTCCTGTTCCACTTTTTTCTGTATTATTGGTATAGAGGAATACATTATTCCAAAGATTATTATTGAAATTGTTAAAGCTTCTAAAAGATAAGCAATACTTCTTCTGGAATTAATCTCCTTCATTTTACCACTCTTTATAAATTAAATATTTTATATTTTACTTTAATTACAATTTAAAAACTGCCTGCTATCTATATAGTTGTTATATTTAGAAGGTAGTTTCAAGTTTAATTTTTTCAACTCTTCTTCAAATATAACAAGCATCGTCCTTCCATTCTTAAAGTAAAACACTCCGAGACAGTTAGGACAGTATTTTAGTGATTTGCAGTCTAAAGCCACTAATTTTTTGTTGCTTATGTTTACATTTTGTTGTAAATTTTTTACGAAAATTAAATCAGCACTGTTTAATTCAGATTTACTTGTTTTTTTAGCACTATTAAATAGATTTAAATCATTTTGCGAGCTACCTACCACACATAGTTTTGGGTTGCCCTTTCCTGTAATATCACTTACAAATTGAGCCAATGATTTTGCTTTTATATTATTTTTACTAGAACAAACACTTATTAACTCTCCAGCTAACGAACTTTCATATAACAATAAAATTCCAAAAAAAATTACAAATTTTAACCCAAATTTTCTTAAAAAAAATTTTTTGTAAAACATAGCCCTCTCTCTTTAAAAAAATTTTCCTGTCTCTCCATAGTTAATACTATATTCTATTTGTTAAAAAATTGTGAAAATTATTGCAAACAAAAATTTTAAACAAAAATATTAAAATTTTTTCAAAAATTAATTTCAAAATAAAAATCACTAATCACAAGCAAATGCTAAAAATCTAGCTTTATTAACATCAAATATAAGTTTATATTAAAAAATTTTAATAAAGGATTAAAATCATATTAAATTGTTAACATCTTTTCTATAGTTAGTTTTACACTTTTTCCCAAAGCCTCCAAATTATAACCTCCCTCTAATATAAATAAGAATGGAACATTTGCAGAATTCAATATACCACTTACAATTTCTCCTATTCCTTCTGTTGAAACTTCTAAATGTGCTAATGGGTCATCTTTATGTAAATCATACCCTGCAGAAACTAAAATAATATCTGGTTTAAAGTTATCTACTAATTTAGGTAATTTTTCATTGTATATAGATATATATACTTCGTCTCCTGTTCCTGCAGGTAATGGAATATTATATGTGTATCCATAGCCCTTCCCTGTTCCTTTTTCTTCTTCAGAGCCAGTTCCCGGATAAAATGGGTATTGATGTGTAGAAAAGTAAAAAACTGTATCATCGTTATAAAATGCCTTTTGTGTTCCATTACCATGATGGGCATCAAAATCAATGATAAAAACTTTTTTAAAACCCTTCTGTTGAGCATATCTGGCGGTTATAGCTATATTATTGAATATACAAAATCCCATAGCTTTAGAGTATTCTGCATGATGTCCCGGTGGTCTTACTGCACAGAATACCCTTTCAACTAATCCTTCCTTTATTTTGTCTATTGCCTCTAAGCCAGCTCCTACAGCATATAGAGCAACTTCATATGAATATACGGAGCAAACAGTGTCAGGGTCTAAATTTGTTCCACCTGCAGAGCATAAGTCCATTATCTCCTGTGGATAATAAATATCGTGGACTAAAGCAACATCTTTAGCAGTTGCCTTTCTAGGTTTTATTAATACTAAATCCTTTTTAAGAGGCTCTATATACTTTTGAATATATAACAATCTTTTATGATTTTCAGGATGGTATTCGCCGGTGTTATGTTTTAGGTATATAGGGTCATATATATATCCTACTTTTTTCATAATACACCTCTTTAAAAAAAGTAATTATAACTTTAT
>JALSPY010000210.1 GCA_026985705.1 Hydrogenothermaceae bacterium
GGTAAATCAAAGACTATAGATGACTGGTTAATAGATATATATTCTATCTTCAATCTTATGGCTATAGATAAAGCTCAGATAGAAGACTGTCTTATCTCCTCAACTGTTCCTATTTTAGAGGATAAACTGGCTAAAGCAGTGGAGAAGTTTTTAAATAAAATCCCTTTGGTATTAGGTAGAGATAAAGATATCCCTATAAAAAACAACTATAAAAAACCGGAAGAAGTTGGAATAGATAGATTACTAAATGCTTACTCTGGTTTAAAAATATATAAACCTCCTTTAATAATTGTTGATTTAGGGACTGCAATAACATTTGATGTTGTGAGCGAAGAAGGAGAGTATGAAGGTGGAGCTATATTTCCCGGTATACAAGCCAGTATAGAAGCTTTATTTTCTAAAACCGCAAAACTTCCTAAAGTAAATCTAGATGAAACTAAAAAGGTAGTCGGAAAAACAACTATAGAGAGTATTAAATCTGGTCTATTTTACGGATATATCTCTCTAATAGAAGGAATGGTAAATAAAATTTCTAAAGAAACAGGGAAAAACTATAAGGTGATACTCACAGGTGGAAATGGAGATTTATTTAAAAACAAGTTAAATGTTATATATGACAAATATCTAGCTTTAAAGGGTATGTACTTAATCTCAAAAAATTTATAGAAATATCTTTTTTTATAATCTTTTAATTTTTCGCAAATTATTTTAAAATAGGCTTAATTCTACCATTTCTGAGGTGAGAGATAATGGAAAAGTTTAAACTTAAAGTTTTTAGATATGACCCTACAAAAGACCCTGAGCCTTACTACAAAACCTACGAGCTTCCAGTTGAAAAAGGAATGACTGTTCTATCAGCATTATTCAAAGCCAAGGAAGAAATAGACCCTAGTATATCATTTAGATACAACTGTAGGGCAGCTATATGTGGCTCCTGTGCAATGAGAATAAATGGACATGCAACATTAGCATGTAAGGTCCAGATTACTCATTTACTTGAAAAATATGAAACAGATACTATAGTAGTGGAGCCTATAGGTAATGTTAAACCTCTGAAAGACTTAATATACGATATGGATTGGCTAATAGATAAACTTAAAAAAGTTAAGCCTTGGTTTATTCCAAAGGAAGCTCCACCCTCAGATGGTAAAGAGTATAGACAATCTCCTTATGACCACCATAGAATAGATTTTGCATCAGACTGTATCCTATGTGCATCCTGTATGTCAGACTGTAATGCTTTAAAAGCAAACAAAGATTTCTTAGGACCTATGGTTTTATCTAAAGCTTATAGATTTGCTGCAGATACGAGAGATGGAGCTAAAAGGGAAAGATTAAATGCAGTATTAGAAAATCTCAATTTAGAGTGGTGTGTAAGATGTTGGGAGTGTACAACTAGATGTCCTAAAGAAGTTCAACCATATGAAAATATTATAAGACTTAGGATAATGGCAGCTGAGGAAGGATTTAAAACACCGGGAGAAATACACGCTGAAATATTTGAAAGGGATATATACAATAGAGGATTACTTAATGAAATGCTTTTACCAATGAGACAGGAAGGTTTACTGGGAGCAGTAAAAAGAGCACCTTTTGGAATAAGAATGATGTTAAAAGGTAAAGTTAACTTCGCTGATTTTGTAGGAGGACACAAAGTCAAAAGAATAGAAGAAGTTAGAAAGATATATGAGAAGGCTAAAGAAAAGAAAAAGCAGGTAAAAATCAAGCTACCTCAAATAGTGGGAGTTGTTTATGAGGATAAGAGAAAAAATAGGAAGAGAGCTAACTACACAGAAAAATTAAATGAAACAGCTAATCAGTAATTTAAAGGAGGATTAATAATGGGAAATTTAAGATATGCATTTTATACAGGTTGTTCTGCTAAAGGTGTAGCTCCAGAATTGTACAACTCAACAAAGCTTGTAGCCGAAAAATTAGGTATGGAGCTTATAGAGTTAGAGGCAGCAACCTGCTGTGGAGCAGGGGCAGTTCAAGAGAAAGATGAGTTTTTAGCTTTAACTATAAATGCTAGGAATATAGCTTTAGCTGAAGAG
>JALSPY010000211.1 GCA_026985705.1 Hydrogenothermaceae bacterium
AATCCAGAAAGAATTAAAGGTTAAAGGTAAAAACCTATTTATGCCTATTAGAGTTGCTCTAACCGGAAAAACTTCCGGTGTTGATATGGCTTTACTAGTTGAGGCATTAGGAAAAGACAGAATTTTAAAAAGATTAGAGAGAATTTTTAAGTTTATCAGTTAATAATTTTTTATAAATTTTGATTAAAGGAGTTAAAAGATGAAAAGGGAAAAATCTATTGAGCTTTTAAACAAAGCTATTGCTGAAGAGCTTACGGCAATTCACCAGTATATGTATTTTCATTTTATTCTAGATGATTTAGGTTATGATTTGCTTGCCTCTATATTTAAAAAAACGGCTATAGATGAAATGCTTCATACTGAGAAGTTTGCAGAGAGAATTTTATTTTTAGGTGGTGAGATTGAGATGAAACCTGCAAAACCTATAGAGCATATTAGAGACCCTGAAGAAATGTTAAAGTTAGCAATGAAAAGTGAAGAAGAAGCAATAGATATGTATAATGAGTTTGCATTAGAATGTGCTAATCACAGAGATGCAGGAACAAAACAGATATTTGAAAGTGTTATTCTAGATGAGGAAAGACACTATGATACCTTTAATATAGAGTATGAAAACTTACAAAAATTTGGAATGGAATATCTATCTCAACAGGCAATGGAAAGAAGTAAAAAAATGGGAGCTCCTAGAAATTCTAATCAGTAGCTTTGTTTAATCCAAAAATTTAGTATAGAAAAAATAAAATTTTTATATTTCTTCTTATTTTTTCTATTTTATGTATCTCTGACTATCTTTACACTTTCCAAAACAACGTAAATTGACATATATTAGTATATAAAAAATGTCTGGTGTAATTAGTATGATTAAATATTTTAAATATATTTTATTTATAAAGTTTTTAGTTTTAACAAAACTTATCTACACTTTTGCAGATGAGCTTAAAGAGTATAAAATAAGCCCCAAAAATAAAAAAGAGCTTTCTTATGAGATAACTACAGTTTTTCCAGAAAGTAAACACAGATTTTGGCTAGAGGCTGAAGGTTTTCATAACTATAAAACTGGAGTTGGAGAAATAGAAAGATTAGATACTTTTTATGGTTATCACTTCCATAAATACTGGGATTTAAGATTAGGCGTAGGTGTTAAAGGTGGTTATGGCAATGGAAAAAAGGTTAGAGATATGTTAGTAATTGGCATTAAAGGATTACATGTTTATGTTTTTGAAGCAGAAATGAATTTAAGAAGAACTTCTAAAGGTGAATTTATGTCTGATATTGAGCTTGAGTATAACTTTAACTTAGCTAAAAAATTTGTTATTCAGCCTAGAATAACATCACTAATTTCTAATAAAAGAATAGAAGAAATAGATGTTGGGAAAGGTGTAAACTATATTGGCTTTGTAGGGATGTTCTTTTACAGGATAAATGAAAAAGTAGCTCCTTACATTATGTTCTACAGAAAATATTTAGTTGGAGATAAAAAAAATATGGAGCAATTGAAAAATAAAAAAACAGTTATAGATAATATATCTATTGGTTTAAGATTTAGATTTTAGAAAAAATTTCATAAGCGTTGAAAGAGCTTCTGACTAACTGACCTGAATAAACAGTTTTAAAGCCAATTTTATAGCCTATATCTTCAAACTCTTTAAACTCTTCATCGGAATAATATTTTTTTACAGGTAAGTGGGAAATAGAAGGTTGTAAATACTGACCTATTGTTAAAATATCACAATCAACATCTATTAAGTCTTTCATAACATTTATAACTTCCTCTTTTGTTTCTCCTAAACCTACCATTAAACCTGATTTAGTTAGAATATTTTTGTCAAAGACTTTTACCATTCTTAAAAGCTCTAAAGATTTTTTATAATTTCCTCTATGTCTAACTTTGCTATAAAGTGATGGAACAGTTTCAATGTTGTGATTGATAACATCTGGTTTAGCATCAACAACTATCTTTAAATAATCCCAATTAAATTTAAAATCAGGAATTAAAACCTCTATTTTTGTATTCGGATTTTTCTTTCTAATTTCATATATAACATCTGCAAA
>JALSPY010000212.1 GCA_026985705.1 Hydrogenothermaceae bacterium
TCACTTTTTTGTTTTTAAACTTAACTGCATTTTCTTTTATTACAGAGTAAAAATTTTTGTGTAAAAATTTAGCTAAACTCATAATACTTCCTCACCAAAGTTGTTCTCCCTTTCTGTTCCAATACTCTTTAACTTAACTTTAGTTATCTCATTGGTATTTTTATCTGATATAAACTTAATATGAATATAATTTCCTGTAATGCCAACCTTATATTTGTCTTTTTTGGATATTACTAAAACTTCTAACTCTTTATTTAAAAATCTTCTTCTAAAGTTTAAATTTTTTTCTTCAGATAACTTAATTAATATATTTGTTCTTCTCTTTTTCTCTTGAGGGGGTACAATATCTCCAAACTTTTCTGCAGATGTTCCCTTTCTTTCTGAATAAGTGAATATATGCATATAGGCAAATGGAATTTTCTTTAAATTGTTATAACTTTCCTCAAAATCTTCCTCTGTTTCCGTTGGAAATCCTGTGATAACATCCGTCCCTATAGCTGTTTCTTTTCTTTTTTCAACAATTTTAAATACTTTCTCCATATATTCTTCAACTGTATAGTTTCTTTTCATATCCTTTAATACTTTGTTAGATGCAGACTGAATAGATAGATGAAAATGTGGAGCTATCTTTTCTTCAGATGTAATAAAATCTATCAGGTTGTCGTCAAGCTCATTTATTCCCATTGAAGAAAGTCTAATTCTGTATAGGCCTTTTATTTTTACTAACTCTTTTAATAAGTCGTAAAGATAACCCTCTTTATGGTCATATCCAAACTGTGAAAGCTGTGTTCCTGTTAAGACAATCTCTTTAAACCCTCTACTTACAAGTATTTTAACCTGCTCCTTTATATCATCTATCTTTCCACTTCTAACTTTTCCTCTAGCAAAAGGTATAATGCAGAAACTACAAAAACTGTTGCAACCTTCTTGAACCTTTAGAATTGGTCTTGCTCCTTCATAAAATGTTGAAATCTGAAAGGTTTTAAATTGGTTTAATCTAAAGATATTTTCTATGTAAACCTTTTCTTTTTTTCTTTCGTTTATGTAGTTTTCTACTATTTCATAAACATCTTCTTTGTGGGAGTTTCCTATTACTAAATCTATTTCTTCTATCTCTGCCAGCTTATCTGGGCTTACCTGTGCATAACATCCTGTAGCAACAACAATAGAATTAGGGTTTCTTCTTTTTGCCTGTCTTAGAATTTTTCTTGAAGTTCTGTCTGCATCGTTTGTGACAGTGCAGGTGTTTACTATATAAACATCGGCTTTATCTTTAAAATCTGTTATATCAAAACCTCTCCTCTCAAACTTTTCCTCTAAACCTGAAGTTTCAAACTGGTTCATTCTACAGCCTAAAGTGTAAAAGGCAACTTTCAGTTTTCTCATTTTCTCTTTCAATCCTTTAACAAGTTTTTTATAAAAAATTAAACAATTTCAGAGCTAAATTTTATGTTTATAATTAATCTTTAAACAACTCTTGAATTAGGTCTAAAATACTTTCTACCGTTGATTTTTTAGGAATATAAAAATCTGTTATTCCATGCTCCTTTAGAGTTTTTCCCGTAGTTTTTCCTATAGAAATAACTTTACTTTCCTTAAGAAAACTTTTCCAATCTTTTTCAAATATATACTTAAAACCTAGAAATGTTGAAGGACTTGTAAAGATAACAGCTTTTATTTTTTTATTCTCAAATAAAGATTTAACCTCATCTATATTTTTCGGTTTGTTAAACAGTGTTTCATAAACATACAGAGGTTTAACATTCGGTAGAGTTTTTTCTAATAAATCAATACCTCTTTTAGCTTTAGGAAACAGAATTTTCTTGTTTTTGTAATAATTCCAGTTATTTTTTAATAAATTTAAAACTCCCTCAGAACTATAAACTTCAGGAATTTTAATATTCGTAAAACCTAAATTTTTTAGCTTTTCAGCTGTTTTTTCTCCTACTGCTATAAACTCTCTATCTTTTAGCTCTTCTAATCTATCAGAAATCTTTTGAAAAAAGTATTTTACTCCCTTTTTACTTCCGAATATAAAAATGTCGT
>JALSPY010000213.1 GCA_026985705.1 Hydrogenothermaceae bacterium
GCAAAACTCCAAGTATTCCAAACAAACCTGCTATAAAAAATGTGTCTTGAAAAGCCCACATTAAACTGTATAGAGACTGTATTTTGTAAATTAAGGTTAAAGCTAGTTTTTTAGAGTTTTCTATATCCGTTAAAAAACCAAAATTATGTATTAGCTTTTGATACACTAAATTTAAATATTTCAAATCTTGAATATTATTTATACCTTCAAAATGTTCATAAGAGTATTTATAAAGATTGTTTGTAGCTATAGCTGTTCCAAAGGAGCCACCTATAAAACGACTGTAATGTAATAAACCTGTTCCCAATGAAGTTTTATCTCCTAAATTTCTCAAAGCTAATGTTGTAATAGGTGCAAAAAACATTCCCATTGATATACCTAAAGGGATTAACATAAATGCTGCTTCAAATTTAGGTGTAAAGTAATCCAATTTAGGTAATATAATTAAGGAACTAAAGATATATAAAACTGCTGTGATATATAAAACATTTTTCTCTCCAATTTTGTCTGAGAGAATACCCGCTATTGGTGAAAAAAAGGCTATAAATAGTGCAAAACCTAAAATATGTATTCCGGTATTCAATGTTGATAAACCTTTTAAATGCTCAAAGTATAAAGGAATTAAATAAAAAGTCTGATACATAGAAAAACCAAGAAGTAAGAAAAAAATTGATATACCAATAAAGTATTCTTTATTAAGAAAGATAGTAAAATCTATTAAAGGTTTTTTAGAGAGAATTTCAGATAATAAATAAAATAAAAATGAAAGGACTGATATAAAAGTTAATGCAGTTATAAAATCTGAGTTGAACCAGCCAAGCTGTTGTCCTTTAGATAGAACAATCAATGTTGTAATTGTAAAACTTGATAGAAAGAAGAAAGAGATAAAATTAAGCTTAATATTTTTATTTGAAACTGAAACTTTGGGAAGATATAAAATCCCAAGTAATATAGTTAATATACCAATTGGAATATTTATAAAAAACACCCATCTCCAATTTAGATATTCTGTTAAATATCCTCCTAAAGTCGGTCCTATTGCAGGAGCGAAACTAACACCTAAACCAAATATACCCATCGCTAAACCTTTTTTTTCTTTAGGATAAACTGAAAATAGAATTGTTTGTGCTGTTGCCATTATAAATGCTTCACCTATACCTTGAAACACCCTTGAAAATATCATCATATCTAAGGAGGTAGAAACTCCACATAGAAAGGAGAAAACCGTAAATAGTAAAACTCCAAATAAAAATATATTTTTTAAACCAAATTTACTATCAAGCCACTCTGATAAAAGTAAAAATGTAGCAGAAGCTATCATGTAAGCTGTAATAATCCACTGAATACCATAAAGGTCTGTATTTAATGGAGCAATAATTTTAGGGATAATAATATCAACAATTGTGCTGTCAAGGACTGCCATAAAAGCCCCAAACATTGTGATAATTGTTATTAAAAGCCTTTCAAAAGACGAGATATTTTCAGCTTCTTTTAACTCTTTACCTATAGGTATATCCATAAAAAGCCTCTATTTCCTTTCAATTTTTACTTCTCCGCCCATTCCAACCTTTAAAACAGAAGTATCACCTTTGATTATCTTTATCTTTACAGGAATTCTTTGTTCTACCTTCGTAAACTCACCAGCAGTTATATCTCTAGGGACTAGAGCAAACTTTGAAGCAGTAGAAGGGTTAATTTCCTCTACTACACCAATATACTCTCTATCAGGGAAGGCATCTATCTTTATATAAGCTTTATTTCCTACCTTAATTCCCCTTAGTTTTCCCTCTTCAAGTAAAACAAGTATATAAAGGGAGTTTTTAGGAATTACTGCAAAAACGGGTATGCCAGATGCAACAACTTCCCCCACAGACCTAAACTTTTTAGCTATTACACCATCAACAGGAGATTTTAATTTTGTATAACTAATCTTTAGCTCAACATCTTTCTTTTTATCTTCTAATGCTTTAATATTAGCTTCTAAAGATTTTATTTCTTTATCTAATTCTTCTACAGTTAATTTTTTTGAGATAGC
>JALSPY010000214.1 GCA_026985705.1 Hydrogenothermaceae bacterium
AAACTGAGGTTCTCCTGTTTTAATTAGTCTCTCTTCCATCTCTAAATGTTTTATCATATCTTCTAGAGGTGTGGAGATTATATAAACATCTCTTAGTCTTTTTAAATGTAATTTTGCCCTTTCTTCTCCAAATAGGGAGCTCAATCTTTCAAATAATAGCTTTTTCTTCTCTACGAGTTTTCTTTTTTCTAATTCCTCAATGGATATATCATTTTCTAATACTTCAAGGGTTTTATTGTATAACTCCCAAAGTAGTAAGTTTTTCCAATCGTTCCATACGCCGGGACCAACAGCATTAGCATCACACCAAGTTAAAACTGTTAACATCTTAAGAAGCTCTTTATTTTTTATAATATCTGCAAACTCTTTTATAACTTTAGGGTCATTTAAATTTCTTCTCTGGGAGATTTTAGCCATATCTAAATGATGTCTTACTAAAAAGCTTACAATTTCAGCGTCTCTTTTAGAGTATCCAAATCTTAAAAGAATATCTTTAGCCATTTTAGAGCCTAAAACTGAATGGTCTGTTTTATGTCCCTTTCCTATATCATGTAAAAACACAGCCCAGATTAATAAATCTTTCCTATCTATATCTTTGTAGAGCTCATAAATAGCTTTTTTTTGCTGACTATCTGATTTAAGAAGACTTTCTAACATTTCCACAGATTTTATAGCATGCTCATCAGTTGTATATTTGTGGTAAGCATCATACTGAAAATGTCCCCGTTGATAACCAAACTCTGGAATAAGAGTATCTATAACATAAAACTCCTGCATTTTTCTTAACGTTTTTGGTAAGTTGTTAACATCACTAAAAATCTGTCTAACAATCCTTTGAACATCAGGATTTTCTCTATTTTTTAATAGTTTCAATTCATTTTTTCTAATTAAATACTCTAGTCTAGGTGAAAAATCTAGATTAAACTCTTTGTAGTAAAGAAATGCTCTAACTGTGTTGGCTATATTTTTTAGAAATCTGTTTTCATCAACAATATCTAGTTCATATCTGCTTCTAATAAATACATTATCTAAAGGCTCATAAATTTGTGATTTTGTATTTTTACCAATTATAGATTTTAAAATTCTTTTGGTTATTGTATTAATTGATTTTGCATAAAGATAGTATAGCCTCATTAATTTTTCTACACTTTCTCTTATCTTCTGTTGATTTGCTGTATCTTCTAGATAACCTAGGTTTTTAACTATCTCCTCTTGGAGAGGTCTAACTAAAACATCACACCTTTTATTACATATTAAATGCATTTCATTTCTAATTCTTAAAAGAAAATCATAGGCTTTCATTAACTCTTTGTATTCTTCTTCTAGGATAATATTTTTTTCTACAAAATATTTATAGTTAGGAACATCATCTAAAACCTTCGCTATCCAGTAGACTTCGTGAAAATCTCTTAATCCTCCCTCTCCTTCCTTTATATGTGGCTCCATCATATATATAGAAGAGCCTGTTCTTTCATAACGGAGTTTTCTTGCCTTTAAAGTTGCATCAATATAATCATCTTTTCTCTTTTTTATTAATTTTTTAAACTGGTTTATTAACTCCTGATATAAAGCTTTATTTCCATATAGATATCTTCCCTGTAGTAAAGATGTAGCTACAGTTAAATCATCCTGAGATAGATTAATAAATGTTTTTATATTTCTAACTGAAAAACCTACATCTACTTTAAGGCTTAAAAGGGCATAGTAAAACTTTTCAATTCCTTCCTTTAATTCCTCAATATTATCTGTTTTTACAACTAATGATATATCTATATCAGATTTAAAACATAACTCTCTCCTTCCATAACCACCTAAGACTATTATAGAGATATTATCTAACTGGTTTTGGAATGACAGCTCTGCAAGGTTTTTTATGGTTTCATCAGTAAGATTCGCAAGTTCTTTAACTATCTCTAGTCCACCGGTACCAGCTCTATGTTTCTCGGCTAACTTTTTTTTCTCTTCAAAAAATTTATTTATTATATTTTTTATATCCTTGGTTTCTGTTTTATTCATTTCTATACACCAC
>JALSPY010000215.1 GCA_026985705.1 Hydrogenothermaceae bacterium
TATTCCTATACCAGAGCATATAGATGATGATTTAAAGCTTTTACTTAAAGGGCTTTTAACTAGAGACCCTAAGAAGAGATGGGGCTACAATGAAGTTAAGAGATGGTTAGCAGGAGATAGAAATATTCCTGTCTATTATGAAAATGAAGTAGATAAAGAAATTTTAAAAAAACCTTACAAGTTTGGTGATAGAGAATTTTACTCACTAGAAGAAATAGCAGCAGCATTTTTGGAAAGCCCAGAAAGTTTTGAGCTAGCAGAGAGACATATGGCTAGAGGTTATCTGATAAAGTGGCTGGAGTTAAATAAAGATTACGATAAGGCTACACAAATTGAGAATTTAATCAATGAGCTTGAATTACCAGACGAAATGGTAATTCGATTTGCTTATCAATATGTGGAACAACCTTTTTCTCTGTATGGCATAAAAATAACTCCAACAGAGATAATAAAAATACTTTACAAATACATAAATAAAATTAATCTTAGACCTGAAGAAATTAGATTAATAAAAAATTTAGATAGATTACCTTATCTATACACTTTAGCAGTTAAATCAAACAAAAAACTATATAACTCTAAACTACACGACTTTTTAGAAAATTTAAAAAACTTCGTTGATATAAATAAAGTTAGCACAGTAAAGAATTTTATAGATTTATTTAAGAAATCTGTTGAATTTTTGAAAAATAAAGATGCGATAAAACCTACTGATTTTAAAACTGTTTTTGAGCCTTTAGATAAATTTCCAGAAGAGCTTCCTAAAGGGATTATAACACATTCTCAAATAGATAGTTTAAAAAAATTTAAAAAGGAATACTTTATCCCTGAAATAATATTTGATAAAAACTGGGATACTAAAACCTACAATGAAATATATGATTTCATTAAAAAAATTCCTGAAAATCTTCTAAAAATAGAGGAAGTTGATGAAATTTCAGAGGAGTATATTCTCCCTATAGAGGTCCAGATTTTAGAGGAACTGCCTATTTCAGATTATAAAAATGTTGTTGAATACTTTAGAAAAAATAAAGATAGATTTTTAAAATATAAAGATTGGGAAGAAATAATAAATAACTATCTTGTTCCTGTTGAAGTTAAGGATAAAGATAATTGGAACATACAAACATATGAAAGAATTTTAAGTTTCTTATCTTCATTTAAAGATGAGTTAATTCCTCTTTCAAAACTAAGTGAAGATGAAGTAAACACTAAAATAACACTGGATAACTATAAGGATATTAAAGAAGCTCAGGAATTAATATTTACAGCCTCAAAAAAGGGAAATTTAAACGACGTAAAGTTAGCTGTAAGGATAGGAGCTAATATAAATAAAGCAGATGAAATGGGTAATACACCATTACACTGGGCAGCACTTAAAGGGCATCTAGACGTAGTAAAGTTTTTAGTTGAAAATGGAGCTGATATTAATAAAGAGAATAATAAGGGAGATACTCCATTATCCTTAGCTTTTCCTTTAAATCTATCAGTTGTTAGGTATTTAGCTAAAAAGGGAGGAAAAGGTTTTCACAAAACATTAAAGGATTTATTAAAATACACACTTCCTCTATTAATACTAACTATAGTTTTGCTTATTATATATAAGCCAGTAGGATATATATTACTTATCCCAACATCTATAATGTTATTTTTAACATTACTGGCTACAATAGAAACAATCTTTCTAAAGCCTTTATTAGGTTTAGGATTTATATTAAGTTTATTGTTAATACTATCTGGAATATACATTTATTTTAATGGAAACATTTTTGGATTAATATCATCTGCTTTAGGTGGCATAATATTAATAGGATTATACTTATTTATAATCTTAAGGAGATATTAAAGTGGAAGATTTTGACAAACTACAAAAATGGGCTAAAGAAATAGTTAAATTTGTTCCTGTAAAAAGCCAGTTTACACTTTATGGAAATATATACGATGTTTATCCCTTATATCTTAACAGTAGATACATACCTCTTCCAATAAAAAATTTTTTAGGAAAGTTATTAACAAGATATGAAACA
>JALSPY010000216.1 GCA_026985705.1 Hydrogenothermaceae bacterium
TATACCTGCTTTGGATGAACCATCTTTAATAAGATATGTTATTGAAAAGGGAGAGGAAGTAGGTTTATGTAGAGTATTACCTGCAGGGGCAATTACAAAGGGAAGAAAGGGAGAAAAACTAACTGAGATGGCTTTATTAAAAGAAGCAGGAGCAGTCTATTTCACAGACGATGGCTCCCCTGTGATGAACTCCCATGTTATGAGAGTTGCAATGGAATATGCAGGCTCAATAGGTTCATTTGTTGCTGACCATTGCGAAGACTTAAATTTATCAGCTGGAGGAGTTGTAAATGAAGGTGAAATTTCTGCAAGTTTAGGTTTACCTCCTTTACCACCAGAAGCAGAAGATACTATGGTAGCAAGAGACTGTATTTTAGCATTACATACAGGAATGCCTGTCCATATATGCCATGTATCCACAAAAGTTGCAGTTGAGACTATAGCTTGGGCTAAAGCTATGGGAGCACATATAACAGCAGAAGTAACACCACACCATTTATACCTTACAGATGAAGAGTGGTTAGATTTTTCGTGTAATGCGAAAGTATCACCGCCATTGAGAACCCATGAAGATATAGAAGCTTTAAGGTGGGCTTTAGCTTCTGGAATAGTTGATTTTGTTGCTACAGACCATGCTCCACATGCACACCATGAAAAAATGTTAGAACATCAACACTGTCCGCCGGGAATGATTGGTTTACAATTTGCATTACCAATTATTTTAGAGTTAGTAAGGAAAGATTATTTCGATATTAAAAGGGCAATAGAAGTTTTATCAACTAAACCAGCAGAAAAGATAGGATTAAAACCTCCTTCTATAAAAGTTGGAGAAATTGCAGAATTTACTATATTTAATCCATCTGAAGTTTGGGAAGTTAATGAAGAAACCATAAAATCAAAGAGTAAAAATACCCCGTTGTTAGGTAGAAAATTAATAGGAAAAGTAAAATACACATTCTTCAAAGGAAAGATAGTTTATGAAGATTAAACATCTTAATCAAAAATTTGAAAGTAGAGAACTGATAATAAAAAAGAATAGTAAAGTTTATAAGATTATAGAAGACCCTATTTTTATTTTTGATAAAAAAAAGAAAATCTATATTCCTCAACCAACTAGATACTGGATTTTAGATAAAAAATTGAGAAAGGCTATAGGTAGATTAGAGGAAAAGGGATATATAGAAAAATTTTGTAGGGAGATAACAGAAAATGACAATTTATTTAACTTTTTTGTAGAATTACATAAAAGGGAAGTTAAGAAGAGAGTAGATATTTTTTATAAGTATTACTTAGATTTTAAAGATTATCCACTTTCATCTGTAATTCTAAATGAAGATATAGGAATAGGTGGGATTTCTAATTTCAGGAACAAACCGTTTAAAGTTAAATGCTTACATTTATGGACAGCATACCATTTAGCAAGTGAGGAATTTGAAAATCCTATCGGAGATTTTGTTTTAAAAAATATAGATTATTGATAATGCCCAGGGCGGGAGTCGAACCCGCACGCCCATTAAGGGCACTGTCCCCTCAAGACAGCGCGTCTGCCTATTCCGCCACCTGGGCAAAAATCATCTCTATATTATAGAAAATTTAATTTTATTTTTCAATTTTAGTTTAAGGGAGGTATTCAGCCTCGTAGGTAAAAACCATATTAACCCCCAAAAAACAAAAATTAAAGATAAGTTTTTTCTTAAACTTCTTATACCTTTGCTATTTCCTTTAGTTTTCCTCCTTAAACTTGCTAATTTATCTCTGCAGTTCCTAAATGGTAAGATGGTATCCATAGATGTACTTTCCTAAACTGCTTTTTCAACTGTGGAAACTCTTTAAAGAGTTTCCTTGCAGTATTCCCTTAAACAATCTAACCAATGTTGCAAGGGCATATTTAAGCGGGGCTGATACAAACAGATGTAGATTGTCTGGCATTATTTCCAATGCTAATATAGCAAACCATATTCATTAGCTATTTCAAAAATTAACTCTTTCAAACTTTCCTAAATTTTATTTAAAACAGG
>JALSPY010000217.1 GCA_026985705.1 Hydrogenothermaceae bacterium
TAAAAAAAGTAATTATAACTTTATATTAAATCTAAAGTTTTTTTATAAAAAGGGAAAAATCTTTATAAGAAAAAGAGATTTCTAACTAGTTTTTTTATTTAGCTATTAAATTTAGGATATGAGCCTAAGATTTTAAAAAATGGAGATTTTTTCTCAAGCTCTCTTAGAGCATTTTTTATATTTTTATCTTCAATATGTCCTTCTATATCAGTAAAGAATATATAATCCCACGCTTCTCTTTTTGAAGGTCTAGACTCTATTTTTGTCATATTTATATTGTATTTATATAAAATCTCTAAACTTTTATATAAAGCTCCTACTTCATTTTTTACAGAAAAAATAAATGTTGTTTTATTCTGTTTACCTTTTGGGACAGGCTCTTTCCCTATAACTAAAAATCTAGTTTTGTTGTGTTTATGTTTATCTATCTTTCTTTCTAAAATATACAATCCATAGTATTCAGCTGCAACTTCACTTGCTATTGCTCCAGCTTCATAATCATCTTTAGCTATTTCTGCTGCTTTAGCGGTGCTTTCAACCTCAATAATAGGAACATTTGGCATATTTTTTAATAACCATTCTCTAGTTTCAGCTAAAGCATGGCTATGTGTATAAATCTTCTTTATTTCGTTTATATTTGGATTTTTACTAAGCAAGTGTAAATTGATTTCTAATATAATTTCTCCATTTATTAACAGAGGATAATCTACCAGTAAATCTAAAGTGTAGTTGACAACCCCCTCTATTGTATTTTCTATAGGGACAACTCCGTATTTAGCAGAACCTTTCATTATCTCGTCAAAAACATCCTTTATAGTTTGGGAAGGGACAAACTTTACAGATTGACCAAAGTATTTAATTGCTGCTTGATGTGTAAAAGTTGCCTGTGGACCTAAATATGCTACTTTTATATCACTTTCCAATGACCTACAGGCAGATATAATCTCTTTAAAAACATACTTTATGGCTTCCGTAGGGAATTCACTTCCAAACTCTTTATTTTTTTCTTTTAATCTTTGAAAGATTTCATTTTCTCTCTTTGGATTGAAAATGGGAAGATTACATATTTTTTTTAACTCCCCTACATCTTTGGCAACTTTAGCCCTTTCATTTAATAATTTTAAAATTTCATCATCAATATTATTTATTTTTTTTCTTAATTCTTCTAATTTTTCATTGCAGGAGTTATCTTTCATATAACATTCCTCCAGTAAATAACGCAAAATATTTTCTATAATTCATTATAACTTGTGTAGATATTAAAATAAGTAGAAATATAACCGTGATAAAAACTATTATCATTCTCTTAAATTTTTGGGAATGAATTTATAAACAGGAACAACAATATTTAAATTGTTTATTTTTTCAAATTTATATAGATTTTTATCTATTAAAAAAGATGTGTATGCGGAAACAATAGCATTTATTTCATTTTTTAATTTTTTTCTATCTTTAGATAAATAGGAAAGGTCCAGTATTAAACCTGTTTTTTTTAAATTATAAATTCTCTGTTCTAAACCTTCTCTAGTATAGTTAGGTAATAATTTTTTTCTTATAAACTGTGAAAAGTATAAATCTGTATCTGTAAGACATACAACTTTACCATTTATACCAACATCTTTAAAATCCTCGTACTCAAATATATCAATTAATACAGAATAAAGGGCTTTGTAATCTTTTATATTTTGTGAAAGAAAATTCTTATTTTCAAAGTTTATATTAAAAATAACTCTCTTACTTTTAAAGTGTTCTAAAAACCAGTATAAACCCTCCTTAAAGAATGTAGATAGATAAATCAATTTTCCTTTTTGCTCTATTACAGCTACAGAGTAAGTTTTATCACCATTTATATTAATTCCAATATGCATTAATTTATCCTTTCTATTTCTTTCTTGATTAAAAGATTATAAATCTTAAAATTGTTATCAATTGAATAAATCATACAACTTAGAGAAAAAAAGAGAAAAAATTTCTAATCAATATTTATTAATGTATTAACTTTATTAATC
>JALSPY010000218.1 GCA_026985705.1 Hydrogenothermaceae bacterium
TTAATTCTTCATCATCTTCAAAATCTTCTAAATTTTCTAAAATCTGACTTGTTTTGACTAAACTATTATTAAAACTCTCTAAAACAGTTAATCCATCTTCCAGTTTAAACTGATCTTTATTTAGTAATTCCTCTATTTTCTCTCTGTTCTTCATTAAGAAACTTTCCAAATTTCCAAGCAGTATATATAAATACATATATTTATCCATTCCTAGATATATTTTTCTATAAGTTTTCTTATTTTCATCATAGTTCTTGTGTGGATTTGAGAAATTCGTGATTCAGTAAGACCCATAATTTCTGCTATCTTTTTCATCGGTAATTCTTCATAGTAATACAATGTTATTACCAATTTTTCTTTATCTGTTAACTTAGAAATTATATCAGATAATATCTCTTTTAGCTCCTCTTCCTCAACATATTTATCAGGTGTGTCATCATTTATGGAGAGTACTTGCCAGAGTTTAGTTCCCTTTTCATCATCCGAATTTATATTCATATCTATTGAGATTAATATACTATTTGCAACCTTTTCAGCATACTTTCTATACTCATCCTCAGTTATTCCTAAATACTCTGCTATCTCCTTTGCGGTAGCTTCTCTTCCAAGTCTCTGCTCAACTTCCTGTATAGCATTTTCTATTTCTTTAGCCTTTTGTCTAACATTTCTAGGTATCCAATCTAATTTTCTTAGTGCATCCAATATATGTCCCCTTATCCTAATTTCTGCATAAGTTGATAATTTAACATTCTTAGAAGGGTCATACTTCTCTATAGCGTCTATTAATCCTAAAACTCCTATATTAACTAAATCCTCTTCTGCTAATGTAGGTGGTAAATTTTCATTTTTTATTGATTTTACAATATATGTAATCTTTGGTAAGAATTCTAATATTATTTTGTTTCTTTCCTCTAGAGATATTTTCATAACTACATACCTCCTCTGTTATTAATGAGATTTTCGAATATACTTTTTAAAGATTTCATATAGGGACTATAAAAACTTTTTAATGGTATGTTTCCTTCCTTTACTGCTTTACTTAGAGTTTTATCTTCATTTACATATCCAAGAAATTTAATTTCAATTTTTAAGAGACCTTTTACAATTTTTCTTAAATCTTCATAAACATTAACAGCCTCTTCTTTATTGGAAGCTTTATTTATTAAAATTTCTGGTAAAACAGCTGTTTTCTTAGATAAATGTTTCAAAAGTATGTAGGTATTAGAAAGTGAAGCTAATTCGGTGCTTGTAATAACAATAACTCTGTTTGAATGAGTTGCTATATAAATATTTTCTTCATTAATTCCAGAGGGAGTATCTACAAAAATAAAATCTAGATTAGATATGTTTCCTTTAATAGTTTTTAGTATTTTCTTATTTATACCTGCTCTCTGTTTGTCCGATATGTCTAATATAGGTAAGGATATGTATCTAATTCCAGTTTTAGATACTCTTATAAACTCAAGAATACTTTTATCTTTTTCTAAAAACTCATTTAACTCTTTAATGTTTTTACTTTCTCCCAAAAATATATCTATATTTGGAAATATAAAGTTAGTATCAAGAATTAAACTTTCTACTTTATTTTCCTTAAAAATAGAGGCTAGATTAATTATTAAACTGCTTTTACCTACTCCACCTTTTGCCGATAAGAAAGTTATAAGCTTAAAATTTCCTTTTTCTAACATTTCTCTAAACTTTAAAGATTTTATACCGATATGTATATAAAAGTTTTATGCCAATTAGCTGAGTTTAGGTTAATGGCTGATTTTTAAAGGTTTTAACGGAGCATAAAAAGTAAGGTGCATAAAAAAGTTTGCAGGTTAAAGGTATATTACAGCTATTGCTGTGGAAAATTTCTTTTCGTGTGCTATTGATATATTGAGCTTATAAGGTTTAGAAGGCTCTTTTTCTAGGTGCAGTAAAACGGTTGCAGGTTTTCCCTTTTCCCCTAAAATTTCTATTTGTTTAAAATGTAGAATTT
>JALSPY010000219.1 GCA_026985705.1 Hydrogenothermaceae bacterium
TATACCTACATCTATAACTCCCGGCGTTTTCTCAAAAATATTTTTTATTTTTTCTGCTATCTGTAGCTGTGTTTTATAGTCTGGACCATAAACCTCTGCTACTATTGGAGATAAAACTGGTGGTCCTGGTGGTGGCTCTACTACGGCAACAAATTTAGCTCCATTTTCTTTAGCTATTCTTTCTATATCTTTCCTAATTCTTTCAGCTATCTCGTGTGATTGGGCTTTCCTGTCATGTTTGTTTATAAGATTTATTTTAATCATTGCATAGTATGGAGCTTTTCTCAAGTAGTAATGTCTAACTAACCCGTTAAAGTCAAAAGGAGCAGGTGTCCCAGTATATATAACGTAATTTTCTACTTCATTAACATTTTTAACATAATCAGCTAGTTTCTTAGCAACTTGATATGTTTTTTCCAGAGGTGTCCCTTCAGGCATATCTAAAACTATAAATAATTCACTCTTGTTATCGTAAGGCAACATTTTTACTAATACTAATCTGTAGGCAAGCATTAGGACAGATAGAACTAAAATTAATCCCATTGCCCCTAAAAATAGCCATCTCTTTAATCTACTTGAAAATAAAGGTAGATATATTCTTTCAAAGAGTTTTGTTAAAAATCCTGCTGTTTCTTCTTCTTCCTTTTCTAAATCTAAGGGTGTTTGATGTGGCTCGTGTTTAATCCATCTTAAAGCTAAGTAAGGAGTTAGTATAAATGCTATTAACATTGAGAAGAACATTGCGACAGAAGAGTTAATAGGTATAGGTCTCATATATGGTCCCATTAGTCCTGTAACAAAGGCCATCGGTAGTAAAGCCACTATAACTGCAAATGTTGCCAGTATAGTTGGATTTCCAACTTCATCTGTTGCAATAACCGCTGCCTCTGAAGGTGGAAGTTTTCTCATAGAAAACCATCTGTGGATGTTTTCTAGGACAACTATAGAGTTATCAACTAGTATTCCAATTGAGAATATTAATGCAAATAGTGTAACTCTGTTAAGTGAGTATCCATACATTTCACTTAAGAATAGTGCTATAGCCAAAGTTACCGGTATAGTTACTGCAACTATTAAACTTTCTCTCCAACCTAAAGTTACCGCTATCAGTAAAACAATTGAGAATGTAGCTATTAATAAGTGTTCTATAAGCTCATTTGATTTATCTGAAGCAGTTTCACCATAATTTCTAGTTATTTTTACATCTATTCCTTCAGGAATAACTTTTCCCTTTAATTTTTCCAGTTTTTCTATTACACTGTCTGCAACAACAACAGCATTACTACCTGTCTTTTTAGCTATAGCTAAAGTAACTGCATTATAAACTTTATCCCTTTTTCCTTCTCCCTGAACTCCATATCCAAACTGAACTATATTAGTTGGCTCCCCTTCTCCTTCAACAACTTTGGCAACATCTTTTAAATATATTGGTTTTCCGTTGTAAACTGTTATCACAACATTTTCTACATCCTTTTTATCTTTTAAAAACAGACCTGTCCTAACTTTAAATCTGTAGTTATTTCTGTCAAATTCTCCTGAAGGTAAAGATGTGTTAGCCTGTTTTAAAGCTTGAACTACCTGAGGTAATAAAATGTGGTATGCATTTAATTTAGCTGGGTCAAAGTATACATATATAGTCTTTGGCTTTGAGCCTAATATTGTTGTTTCTGATATATTATCTAGCTGTTTTAATTCGTCTTCCACCTGTTCAACAACCTGTCTTATCTCATAAGAGGAGTATTTATCACTGTAGAAAGTCAATGCTATTATAGGGACATCATCAATTGATTTTGGTTTTACCAATGGTTGCATTGTTCCATGTGGCATTCTATCCATATTTGACATAAGTTTACTGTAAAGCCTTACAAGTGCATCTTCAGGGTCTTCACCTACGAAAAATCTCACCGTTACTATTCCAAATCCATCTCCAGCATACGAGTAAACATAATCTACTCCTGAAACTTCCCACATAATTTTTTCAAGTGGTTTTACTATATACTGGTTAACTTCTTTAGCTTCATGTCCGGGAAAAGGTATCATTATATCAATCATAGGAACAACAATCTGAGGTTCTTCATCTCTAGGAGTTGTTAAGACAGCAAATAAACCTAACAGTAAAGATGCTAAAACCATAAGAGGAGTAAGGGGCGAATTGACAAATGATGCTGCTATTTTACCTGCTAACCCATACTCCCTTTTTATATTTTTATTTTTCATTTTTTACCTCCACTGTTATTTTATTCTGCAACCATCACAGGCTTTTTCTACATTGTCAGCTACAATAACCATACCTTTATCTAAACCTGAAACAACTTCAACTTTATCTCCATAATCTTCTCCAAGTTTTACGAAGTTAAGTCTTAAAATTCCATTCTTATCAACAATGTAAACTGCGTTTAACTGTCCCCATTTGAATATAGCAGACTTTGGTATTAGGATTTTTTCATCTTTTTTTATAGGTATATAAACTTTTCCATACATACCCGGTGAAATATCACTATCTTTAGGAATTTCAATTTTAATAGAGAAACTTCTACTCATTGGGTCTATAGAGTTACTTTTCTCTATAACTTTACCTGAAAACTCTTTGTTAACTGTTGTTATTTTTACTTTAAGCTTATCTCCTAAATTTACTTTATTAAACAGTTTTTCATCTATTTGGGAGAAAAATACAAGTTTATCTTGACCTATTATTAAAATTGGCATACCGGGTGCTGCCATATCTCCAACGTCCATCATCTTCTTTATCACTATTCCGTCAAATGGTGCATAGATTTCACCGTATCCTTTCATTATTTGTGCATATCTCAATTTAGCTTTTATCTGTTTTTCTTTAGCATTTATCTGTTCTAATTTAGCCTTTAAACCTTCATATTGTGATTTAGCTCCTATCATCTTAGTTTCTATTTCTTCTAACTTCTGTTTAGGAATTGCATTTTCTTCGTATAACTTTTTAAATCTTTCATAAGTTCTCTTTGCAAATTCATAAGCAGTTTTAGCTCCCTTTAAACCGGCTAACACTTCTTCTTTTGCTTTTGCTATTTCTTCTAAACCAGCTTTAGCCTCTTTTATATTTTGGTCAATATCAGATGTATCAATTAAAGCTAACAGCTGACCTTCTTTAACAGTATCACCTTCCTTTACATATATTTCTTTAATCTTACCCATAATTTTTGTTGCTACTTTGGCATTATTATTGGACATTACAGAGCCATCAACTTTGTAAATTTCCTCTGTTATGGTAGGTTCAACTTTTACGGTCTTTAAACCTTTAACTAACTTTCCCTCCTCATCTGCATATCCCGGCTCAACACGACTAGAAAAAAATCCACCTATCCATAGGATTAGAAATAACATAGGTAATACGAAAAATAAGCCAAATTTAGCTACTGGATTAATATTCATTATTTATCTCCTCCTTCTTTTTTTATTGTTTCTAGATTATCTATAGTTAAAGCTCCTGCTTGATACTTTAACTCTAAAAGTGAGACTTTAGCATCGTAAACAGCTTTAGCTAAATCAAAGAGAGTTTTATCGTAAAGGGTTTGTGTATCTAACAGGTCAATCATTGTTGCCATCTGATTTTTATATCTTTTTTCTGTTATTTCTAAAACTTCCTTAGCCCATTGGGAGTTTTTCTTGGCTGTGTTTAATTTAGCCTTTGCAGTTTGTAAATTTCTGTAAGCTTCATAAACTTTAAACTTTATAAACTCCTTAAAACCTTTTTCTTTATTTTTATACTGTCTATACTGCTCTTTAGCAGCTCTATACTTATTTAAAGTTTGAAATCCATCAAATAGTTTCCAATTTAGAGCAATTCCTGCTGTCCACCATTTTCCATCACTACCAAAAGGATTTTTGTTATCATCCATTTCATAACTTGCAAAAGCACCAATCATAGGGAAAAAGTCTGCTTTATAAAAGTCTCCCATTTTTTTTGCTATTTTTACTCTCATTTCTACTGCTTTAAGGTCAGGTCTATTCTGAATTGCGTAATTTTGCCAGTACTCTACAGATTTGTCAGTATCTTCAAACTTTAGTTTTCCTACAACATCTATATCTTCAGGTTTAACATCATCAACTCCCATTGCCAGTAATAAACCTTTCTTTGCTACATTGTATTGATTTTTAGCTTCCTCTAATTTTGCTTTAGCATTTTCTAAATAAACCTTTGCTCTTAAAACATCTGCTTTTATAGCTAAACCAACCTCATACATTTTTTTTGCAGTTTTATAATGCTTTTCAGCACTTTTTATAGCTAACTTTGCTAATTCAATTGCTCTTTTTGCTAATAGAGCTCCATAGTAAGCTTTAGATACATCATAGATAACCTTTTGTTGGGTTCTTTTTACATCTTTTTTAGTTGCCTCGTAATCTTTTTTCTTCATTTCTATTCCAGTTGATATTTTAAAACCTGTGAAAATTGGAAATTGTAATTCTAGTTTAGTTTGCCAGTTGTTAACTTCTGGAAAACTTGGTGGAGGAAAACGGAAAGATGTCATATCAACAAACTTAGAGGAACTTTGCAAAGAAAGTTTTTCCTGATTTAATGTGTTCATCATAGCCCAACCGGGAGTATTAGTTCTCATAAACATTTCTGTAAATTTAATTGTTGGATATCTCATTCCCTTTGTTGCTTGATATTCGTATTTTTTTGCTTTTAAAAGTTTCTTAGATGCATTTAACTCAAAGCTATTTTCCAATGCAGTATTTATTGCTTCTTTTAGCGTAATATCTTTAGCAAAAGCAATACTTCCACTTATTAGCAGGACAGAAATTCCTACTGTAAATTTCTTCATTTTTCTACTCCACTGAATTATTTTAATAATAATATTATTAGAATATCATTATAACATATATGATAAAATCCACTACAAAATAACACTTATCTGGGATCGCTGTAATTTTACAGGATTAAAGATTTTTAAGCCTATGTTTGTATTTTATGAATTATAACTTTAATAAATTTTTTTTACATCCTAGAAAATCATGTTTTGAAAAAAGATAAATCTTCTAGAGAAATTAATCTTAATTTCCATTTGAAAATCCTATAATAGGATTAGGAAATCATCATACTAAATATTGATAAGGGAGGGTGACGGGACTTGAACCCGCGACCCCGAGGGCCACAACCTCGTGCTCTGCCAACTGAGCTACACCCTCCATAGAAAACAATTTATATTATATTCAAAAATTTCTAATTTGTATAGGTTTAATTTCGCTATAATTAATCATCTAATATCCTTTCATTCAATTCATTAATAACCCTAATTCCCAATTAAAACCTTAATAATAATTTAAAACTGTAAAGCTAAAATAAAAAAGTGAATTTAAGTTAAAAAAACTTCTAAAGAAACAACCTTAATATTCTCAATTCCCATATACTTTAATCTACTAAATGTTGTTTCTATTTTTTCCCTCACTTTTTTCAAAAAAATTGTTTTTCCCTCTGTTTATTATGAATTTTTTCTTTCTTATTGCCTCTAACTCTATATTTAGTTGTTTTAGCTATTCCTTAAATTCCTTTAATACATTTATATTGTGTTTAAAAGCTGGAATTATATTGAATGATATAGGTTATTCATATATGTCTATTATCAATGCAAGCTTATATTCAAACCTTCCTCCATCTCCATTATTGCCTTTATATATTTTCCCTTTTACTTTTTTACATCTTCTTATCCTTATAAGTTTACAAATAGGAAGTTAAAACATAGACTAAAAGGATTATAAATATACTGTCAGAAAATTTTGGTTTGTTTTATGTCTGTGTCTTATCAATTTTAATATTTCATCTACAATTATATAAACAGTTATTATATTATTATTTAATAATTTATTATTTCAGTGGCATTATTTATTATTATAAGGAAATTCAAGAGAGATATAAGAATACCAATTAACACGGGGAAAATAATATCAAAAATGGATTTAAATATAGATTTTGAAGAGCTTAAGGTTAATGGTATAAAAGTTAACTACTTTTTTGTTTGTAAAAGGAAATTATGGCTTTTTGATAGGAATATTTCTATGGAAAACAAATCTGATATAGTCCTTTTAGGAAAACTATTACACGAAGAAAGTTATAAAAGAGATAAACCTAAAGAGGTTTTGATTGATAACCTTATATCTATAGATATAGTTGATAGCTTAAACATTAGAGAAGTTAAACACTCTGACAAAATGGAAAAAGCCGACAAAATGCAAATTCTATACTATCTGTATTATCTAAAAAAACTTGGAATACATAAAAAAGGAATACTAAATTATCCAAGACAAAGAAAGAGAGAATTTATAGAGCTTACTCCAGAAGATGAAAAGGAAATAGAAAAAACATTAATAGAGATAGATAAAGTTTTAAGACAGGATAAACCTCCACCAGCAATAAATGCCCCATACTGTAAAAAATGTGCCTATTTTGAATTTTGTTTTGTATAGGGAGCTTATTATGTCTCGCCGATTTTATATTAACTCAAACGGAAGATTAAGAAGAAAAGATAACACAGTTTACTTTGAAGTTGAAAATAATGGAAAAATAGAAAGAAAAGTATTACCTGTTGAAGATATTGATGCTATATACATATTTGGAGAAGTAGATTTTAACACTAAGGTTTTAAACTATCTATCTCAATACGATATACCTATACACATTTTTAACTATTATGGCTACTATTCGGGAACATATTTACCAAGGAGAAAAAATGTATCAGGTATTCTTGTTATAGAACAGGTAAAACATTATATAGAAAATCAGAAAAGATTATATTTAGCTATATCCTTTATAGAGGGAGCAGTTCATCACATACTAAGAAATTTAAGAAAAAATGAATTAGATAAAACTCTTTACACAGATATAGAGAAAGAACTTTTCCCAAAGGTTTTTGAGGCTAATTCAATTGAAGAATTAATGGCTATAGAAGGAAATATAAGAGATAGATATTATCAACTGTTTAATGAAATAATCCAAAATGAAGATTTTTATATGGAAAAAAGGAAAAAAAGACCACCTAGTAATCCTATAAACGCATTAATCAGTTTTGGAAATGCCATTATGTATAGTACAGCGTTAACAGAGATTTACAGAACGCAACTTGACCCAACTGTAAGCTATCTTCATGCACCACAGGAAAAGAGATTTTCATTATCTTTAGATTTAGCAGAAATATTTAAACCTTTTATAATAGACCCGCTTATTTTTTCATTAATTAGAACAAAACAGATAACAATAAAAGATTTTGATAAAGATTTAAACTTCGCATACTTAAATGAAAAAGGTAGAAAAAAATTTTTAAAAGCTTATGAAGAAAGGTTAGCAAAAACTGTCAAACATAGAAAACTTAAAAGAAAAGTTTCTTACAGGCAATTTATAAGGCTTGAGTGTTATAAATTAATTAAGCATTTAATAGGTGATGATATATATATACCATTTAAGGCATGGTGGTAGGTGGTAGTATGTATGTAATAATAACCTACGATATTACAGACGATAGAAGATTAAATAAAGTAAGGAAGATATTAAGGAAGTATCTATATTGGTGTCAGTTATCCACTTTTGAAGGGGAAATAACAAAGGGAAAATTAGCTAAATGTATGGGAGAAGTAAACGAAGTTATAAATGCAAATGAAGATAGTGTTTATGTTTATGAGGTGGAAAATCCAAAAAATCTAAAAAAGAAGGTTCTAGGAATAGAGAAAAGTTATATGGATAACTTTCTTTAAAGGTAGTTTTTTTATATATTATTAATATCAGTTATCATTCATTTAGCTTCCTTATAGACGCCAATTAAGAACACATTTTGCTGTGTAAAACCCTTAATATAAGCTAATAAAACCTAATAAAAAAATCCTACAGAATATTAGTTTCATACAAGTTTAATAGATTTGTTTAAACATAGTGGAATATAAAAAGAAATCAAAAAAAATTTAAATTGTGGAAGTTATAATATAATGTATTTAAAAATAATTAAATATAAAAGGGAGTTCCATGAGAAAAGTTGCTTGGGATGTTTCACATCAGGAATTTATAATATCTGACCATTATTACTTTTCAAAATTACAGAGATACTGTAAAGAAAACAATATTATCGTAGAGGAAGTTGAAGATTTCAACAAATTAGCTGATTATGACACGATAATTTTTAACTATCCAGAAATACCTTTTAGTGAAGATGAAGCAAACTTCATAGAAGAATTAGTAAAAAAGGGAAAAACAGTTGGTATATTTGCCTACTATAAAAATGAGGATAGAATAGCAGACACTTGCAACACTTTATCAGAAAGATTTGGAATAAAATTTAATGGTGATATTATCACAGATAACATTAATAATTATGAAAATGATAATCTTCTTATAACAACTTCAAATCTTTTTAATTTACCTGAAGGTATTAACAAAGTGATGTTAGCCTGCACAGATAGTTTAACAACAACTAAAAAGGAAGTTAGACCTTTAGTTGAAGCTGAAGATACAGCTAAAAGTAAACTATTAAAAGAACCTTTACTTTTTGCTGAGTATGTTGACCCACAATCAAACGGTAAATTTATAGCCGGTGGAACTTGTGTTTTTTGGGATAATT
>JALSPY010000220.1 GCA_026985705.1 Hydrogenothermaceae bacterium
TTCTCCCTTTTCATTTCCTAACACTTCTATTGGTTGAGTTAACCAGTGTAAAATAGCCCCTTCTTCTGCCACATGGTCCCATTCCTCATCTCTTGCAGAGGATGTTTCTCTTGTCCTTCTATAAATTAAATGAGTTTCATTGCCTAGTCTTATAGATGTTATGATACAGTCAACAGCTGTAAAACCTCCACCAACAATTGCAACTTTTTTATTTCGTGGTAATTCCACTTCTTCGTCAGGGACTAGCATAGGGTCTGTTATACCTGTATTAACCTTCATAAGAAATCCTATAGCGGTATACACACCTTTTAGATTTTCCCCGGGTATTCCCATCTTTTTTCCTCTTCCTGAGCCAACAGCTATAAATACTGCATCATAATTCTTTCTAATTTCTTCAAAAGGTATATCTTGACCTACTTTTACACCTGTTTTAATCTTAACTCCTAACTTTTCAATTAACCCTATTTCAAAGTCTAAAACTCTTCTATCTAATCTAGCTTCAGGAATACCATATCTCATAACTCCACCAACAAATGGTAAAGCTTCATAAATTGTTACATCATGCCCCTTTCTAGCTAAGAAGTATGCATTTGCTAAACCTGCTGGTCCAGCTCCAATTACTGCAACCTTTTTCCCTGTTGGTGGTTCTTTCTCATCTACCCACTCTATACCGGACATTCTTATGCTATCTCCTACAAATCTCTCTAATCCTCCAATTCCTACAGACTGTCCGTTATCTTTAAATGTTAAAACACATGTGCTTTCACAAAGTCTTTCCTGTGGGCATACCCTACCACAAACAGAGCTGAAAGGGTTATTCCTTCTAAGGATTTTGTAAGCTTCCCAAACATTTTGTTTCTGTATCTCTGCAATCCATTTTTCCATTTCAGAGTTAACTGGACATGACGGTGTGCAAGGAGGTTTTCTACATAAAATACATCTATCAGCTTCATCTAAAGCTGATGTATGACCGTATCCTAAAGCATACTCTTTAAATGTCTTTTTTCTTCTTTCTGGTTCTAATAAAGGTATAGGGTTTCTATCGTGTCTTCTATAAACTATCTTCTTTCTAGTTTTTTTCTCGTTTCCCATTCTATACCTCCTAAAAAAAATCAAACACTGTTTTAAAATTTTACCTTAATATTATTCATGTAATTGAGCTTAATATCAATAGCTATAAAGAATTTAAAACTTTAATATTCAGTTTTATAGGTGAAAATCATATTAATCCCCAAGAAACGAAAATTAAAGATAAATATTTTGTTAAATTTTTTTTTACTATACATTTTCCTTATTAAACTTGCTAATTTATCTCTTAAAAAGGAATTTAATTCCTTATTTCTATTTGTCTTCCAAAATTTCTTTATATTATGTCTATTAATGTCCAAAAATTCATACACTTTATATCCATCTATTTCATATTCTATTCTTCTCATATGTCCACAAATCTTTGATTAGAAGTTAAACCACAAAACTATAGATATGCTGATTAATACATTCCTTCTACAAACATTGAAATAATTTCTTTCTTTTCTTCCTCTGTTTAAACTTTATCTGGGTTTTCAGTAAAATATCTGTTGTAATCATTACATCCATATTTTTATTTACCGTTTTTTTGATGTCCATTTTTGCAGACTTAGTTAAAACCACACCTTATATCATGTCTATTTACTATTTTTTTTCTTTTTATTTTATATCACCTAATGGACTGAATATTGTCTACAGTAGCTAATTCACATACCTGTTATAATTTTTTAAAACTTTAATAATGGGAAATTGAATGATAAGGGAAGGAGAAACTGTTCAGATTACAAATGGAAAAAATAGATTTTTTATAAAGTTAAAGAAAGATGAGATATTAGGAACGCATAGAGGAAATATAAACCATAACGATATTATAGGTAAAAATTTTGGAGATAAAGTTAAAACGCATTTAGGAGAGGAATTTGTTATTCTTAAAGCTTCTTTATATGAAATAATTAT
>JALSPY010000221.1 GCA_026985705.1 Hydrogenothermaceae bacterium
CTAAGACTATATGACTGTCTGTTCCACCGGAAACAATTCTTAATCCTTCTGCTTTTAACTCTTCAGCTAAAACTTTAGCATTTTTTACAGTTTGCTCAGCATACTTTTTAAATTCCTCTGTCATTGCTTCCTTAAAGGCTACTGCCTTACCTGCTATAACATGCATTAATGGACCACCTTGAAGTCTAGGGAATACCCACTTGTCTATATCCTTTGCATACTCTTTTTTAGTTAAAATAAAACCACCTCTTGGTCCTCTTAATGTTTTGTGTGTTGTTGATGTTGTAAAATCTGCATAAGGCACTGGGGAAGGGTAAGCACCACCAGCTATTAATCCTGCATAGTGAGCCATATCAACCATTAATAAAGCTCCCACTTCATCGGCTATTTCTTTAAATTTAGCCCAATCTATAATTCTTGAGTAAGCTGATGCCCCTGCAATTATTAATTTAGGTTTATGCTCTTTTGCTAATCTGTAAACTTCATCGTAATCTATAAGTTCTGTTTCTGGATTTACTCCATACTGAACAGAATTAAATACAATTCCTGATAAATTAACTTTTGCACCGTGTGTTAAGTGTCCTCCGTGGTCTAATCTCATACCTAAAATTGTGTCCCCAGCCTTTAGTTGAGAAAACATTACAGCTTGATTTGCCTGTGAGCCTGAGTGTGGTTGAACATTTGCATGCTCTGCTCCATATAACTTCTTAACTCTTTCTATAGCTAAGTCTTCAACTATATCTACATACTCACATCCACCGTAATATCTTTTGTGTGGTAAACCTTCTGCGTATTTATTTGTCAAAACAGAGCCTTGAGCTTCCATAACTGCATAAGACGTATAGTTTTCAGAAGCTATCATCTCTAAATGTTCTTCCTGTCTTCTAAACTCCTTTCCTATCGCCTCAAAAACTTCTGGGTCAACTTTTCTTAAATGCTCTAACAATGGATATATCCCTCCTTAATTAACAATGAAAATCAAATAATATTCATTTTAAAATAATAAAATCTTTTAAAAAAGTTCAAAAGTGATAAAAGATATTTTATAAGAATTTATTTAAAACTATTTAATTATGATATTATTAAAAATACTTTCTTTACCTTATTAGAGGTTTCGGAAAATGGATTTAGGAACATTTCTCTCAAATGTTGCAATAAATATTTTTTCTAACAGTTTATACACCTATATAATTGAACCTGCTATACAAAGTTTTAATCCCTCCAAGCTTTTTTCTAGAGAGAGTATTGTTGAAAGAATTAAAAAAAGAATAGAAAATTCTAACGAATATATACCTTATGCTGATGGAAAAGCTGTAAAGCTTTCCGAGCTACCAGAAGAAGTTAAGAATTTTATACTGAAGTTTATAGAGAAAAATAAAGATATATTAAAAGAGAAAGAGAAATTTCTAGAAACCTTTGAAATAGATTTTGAAGAGTTTAAGAAATCTAAAACTAGCATTTCTAATGTTTCTAACTCTGTCAATGGAAATAATAATCAAACTGTAGTTGCTGGCGGAGATGTGATAAATCCTATAATAGCTGGAGGGGATGTTAATATAAACCAGCCTAAAGAAAGTTTAGCCGAAAAAAAAGAAAAAGCGAAATACCTAAGGAGATAGGAAATTATAAAAGTTTTAAAGATGTAGATAGAAACTTGGTAATCGGAAGAAATAATGAAATTGAGGAGATAAAGGAACTTTTAAAAAACTATAAAATCGTTAATATTTATGGTGTTGCTGGTTTAGGAAAGACAACATTAGCTAAGGTTGTTTACAAAGAGATTAAAGATAATTTTAATTATGATTTTGTTTTAATTTTATCAAACATAGATGAAGGCTCTATCCAGTCATTGAAGGAAAAGCTAGTTAGTGTTATTTCCGATTTATACGACCGTTTAAATGCATATAATCCAATAAAAGAGCAAACAGAATTAAACAAAAAGTATGAATTAGCAATAGACACATTAAACGATAAAAATATT
>JALSPY010000222.1 GCA_026985705.1 Hydrogenothermaceae bacterium
GTATATGGTAAAAACCTACAGATAAAAATTTTAACACTTTCTATAAACAATCTTATAAAGAGTTCTTAATCCTAGACCATTATAATTATTTGTTGGTATTTATTTTTGATTAGGGTTTCCTTTTATTTTTGGTGTTTTTAATCTATCACATAATCCTTCTAATACTTATTTTTATATATGTCAAACCTAAAATATTGTTCTATATATTCCAAAGTATCTGCAAGCCTTAGATATATTTTGATGTGTTTTAAATTATGCTTAAAAATATTAATATGATTTTTTCTATATAGAGGTAAATTTTATATAGATTGCCTAGAAACTGTTTTAAAAAACATTCAGCGTAGGATTAATAGATAAAGAAGAAGAAAGATTTTCTATTTTGAAGATAGAAATTTAAGCATTTATCCATAAGATAAAAGATTGGTAGATTTAATATACAACAGAATTAACTCATATTTAAAAAAGAAACAACAAAAACGCTGTTAGAAAAAATTAAAGAGAATTAAGAAAAAACGGAAACTTACTTTAAGCCTAAAACATCCTGCATATCATATAAACCTGCTGGTTTACCTTTTATCCATTTAGCTGCTTCAATAGCTCCCCTTGCAAAAATATCTCTAGATGATGCTTTATGTGTAAGCTCTATTCTTTCTCCTAATCCTGCAAATACTACAGTATGCTCGCCAACAACATCACCACCTCTTAATGAGAAAACAGCTATCTCATCAGCAGGTCTCCCACCTTCATAAACACCTTCCCTTCCATAAACAACATTCTTTATTCCTGTCTCTTCTTTCAAAATATCTACTATCTTTACTGCAGTTCCAGATGGAGCATCTTTCTTAAATCTATGGTGCATTTCAATAACTTCAATATCAAAACCTTTATCTTTTAAAACTTTGGCTGTTTCCTTTATTAGCTTAAATAAAAGATTTACACCAATACTCATATTTGGTGCTAAAACAATAGGAATTTCTTTAGATAGCTCTTTTATCTCCTTTAACTCTCTTTCATTAAAACCTGTGGTTCCTATAACCATTGCTTTTTTGTCTGTGGCTGCTAACCTTGTGTGTCCAAGAACTGCTTCAGTATTGTTTGCAAAATCTATAATAACATCTGCTCTGTCTATAACTTCAGATAAATCTGTAGTAATAGGAGCGTCTAAATCCTCAACATTTAATATCTCTTTAACATTACTATGAAAGTGTGCACAGTCTGGGTTTTCTAAGCCTGCAACAATTTCTATGTTAGGGTCATTGTAAGAAAGCTCAGTTATTCTTCTCCCCATTCTACCTAAAATACCAGATATAATAACTTTTACCATCCTTTACTCCTCGTTTTCTCCTCTAAATACCTGTTCTGCAAGTTGTCTTAAAGTTTCATCAACTTGGTCAGGTGGAACTATAAAAGGAGCTATAACAATATCTGTTCCTTCTTTAAAAATATACTTTTTAATTAGATTTTGAATTTCTTCCATTTCTTCAACTGATAGCTCTTCTCTAAAGCTATCCTGTGGAGCTTTGTCAGTAATAAAGAAACCAACTATAGCAAATGGATAAGCTTTAAGCTCTAATGGATTTCTTTCGTCAAAATTCTGTTCTTCCATAAATTTCTCCTTAATTATTTATCCTTAGTTCCCATTTTATACATAATCGTTCCCCATAAAACTAATAACATAGTTAACATTAAAACTAATAATATTTTTTCTGCTATAGGCACTCCTCCATATGTCATTTCCATTTCATCTTACCTCCTTGAAAAATTTCAACCTCTTACAATATAAGCTACAGAAAGTATTAAAAAAAGTCAATTTTTGTTGAAACTTGTTTAAAATAGCTACAGATCAAAATAAATAGGGTATTTATACCAATACTAATGATGAAATTATAAAAAGGAGAAAAAATAAACTTTAATAAAATCTAAAACACTATCTACAAATAGCAGATTTTCTATAAATTGAATTTTAGATTT
>JALSPY010000223.1 GCA_026985705.1 Hydrogenothermaceae bacterium
TGATGATAAAAATGAATTAAAAAAAATAGCAGATTATCTTGGAGAGCCTTTAAAATTAAAACATTTAGAATATATCCCCAGAGAAACAAATATTGACTTTAATACAAATGCTCATCCTTACATTGAATATGAGTATAAAAAATGTATTTTATGTGGAAAATGTGTAGAAATTTGTAAAAAATTGAATAAAGATTTTCATATAGATTTTGGTAAAAGGGGATACAATAGTGTAATTACTTTTTTTGAAAAAAAGAGATTGCAGAGGCTCATTGTGGTGGTTGTCTTGCCTGTGTTAAGGTCTGTCCAGTTGGAGCAATAAAAGGAAAATAAAATATTGACAAATAGAACAAAAAATATTAATAAAAATTCGTTGGCGTTGGCGGCATAGCTCAGTTGGTTAGAGCATGCGGCTCATATCCGCAGTGTCCGGGGTTCAAATCCCTGTGCCGCCATTTTCTATATAATCTCTTTCCTTCATCTAATACAATTTTCAGTTTAAAGATTTATATATCGTAATGAGATTCTTCGGGATAAAGCCCTCAGAATGTTTTGTGTTAAATGTCAAGCAAAAAATTATATTTTTTTTATTATTTTATTTCAACATCTTACAACAATAATCATCTTCATAAAATGTCCCATTTTTTAGTATCCCATAGGCCTGTCTTATTAGTTTATTTGCTACTGCTATTACTATCTCTTTCCATTTCTTACCCTTCGCCTTTAATCTTTCTGACAACTCTCTACAACTCTTGTTATATCTCATCGCTGTTATACTACACATATATAATATCTTTCGGATATATCTATTACCCTGTTTTATTATCCTTCCTTTACCTCTTACGCTTGTCCCTGACTCCTTCACTCCTGGACATATTCCTAAATACGCACTCACTTTCTTCGCATTTGAAAATTCTTCAAAATTATTCAGTATCGATATTATACTCGCTGATAGCATTGCACCCACTCCCTTTATGCTACGTAACTGTTCATATTCCTTCTTGAAACTCTTCTTTAATTTCTTCTCTATCTCTTTTTCTAACTTCTTTATCGATTCTTTTAAATTAGTTATTTGCTTTTCTATATCCCTTAGCACCTTTGAGGATGGATATGGATTATGCTTTATTCCTTCTCTATAATTACACAATTTGCTTATTAAATCCTTATAATTACTTATTAGCTTCAACATTTGCTCTATCTCATATTGCTCTTGGCTATTGGGTTTAAAATATAATAACCTCTTCTTATTCTCATATCCATATTCCGATATTAACCTCGCATCTATCTCATCTGTCTTGCTTCTCTTCATCTGCATCTCTGAATATTTCTTGATTACATACGGATTTAATACTACTACTTTACTTCCATTCTTATACAAATATATCGCTAACCTTAAATGATATATCCCTGTACTTTCCATTATATATATCTTCTCCCCTTCTTCTACTTCCTTTTCTACATAATTTAATAACTTTTCATAACCTTTTTCTTCATTATTAAACTTTAGCAACTTACTCTTCTTTTCTCCTTCATAAATACATACATCTAATGACTTCTTGCTTACATCAATCCCTATCGTTGTTAATTTTTCTCCCATTTTTTTCTTCCTTTTTTACTTTATTTGTGATATCCTGCCTTTAACTATCATAGCTCATTTATACAGGCTCTTACGCCTAATGTTTCGTCCAGTTTTCAGCAGGCAGAAGAGGGGAACAACATTCTGAACGGTTTCAAAGAACCAATGACGATATTGTTCTTCATCCTCTTCTGTCACATTATTTTTCTTACTATTTTTTTTATTTATTTACAATTTTTTTATTTTTTTAACTATTTTTTCTCTAATTTATCTAATTATTTTTAATGATTTATTTTTTATTTTTATCTTTTTTTCAACTACTTTTTGTTATTTATAACTTTCTTACTTGCAAGTTTAACATACTATGACTAACTTGTTCGTTAGTTCGATT
>JALSPY010000224.1 GCA_026985705.1 Hydrogenothermaceae bacterium
ATATCTTATAAACTCCTCACAAGAGGTATTCCCAGTTTTAAAAAATGGAAAGGTTTTAGGAATTGTATCAAGGGGATTTTTACTTAAAGCAATTCACGGACAGATATTTTCATCTGATAAAGATACCTTTATCTCTAGAGAGAGAATTAAACCAAAGGTAATAAACTATTTAAACAGACTTAACCAACATCTACCTGAAGAAATTATAAAAAAACTTAGGAATTTAGGAAAGGTTGCTAAAGAGTTAGGATATAGAGCCTATTTAGTTGGTGGTATTGTTAGAGATATAGTAATGAATAGAAAAAATCTTGATGTGGATATTTTGGTAGAGGGAGATGCTAGAAAGTTAGCTAAAGAGTTTGCTAAAAGGTATGGTTATAAGGTTAATATCTATGGAGAGTTCTTAACAGCTCAGGTTATTTTATCTGAAAATGAGAAATGGGATTTTGCAACTGCAAGAACAGAATTTTATGAGTTTCCGGGAGCTTATCCTAAAGTAAGAAAAGCCTCTCTAAAAGAAGATTTATACAGAAGAGATTTTACAATAAACACATTAGCTATAGAGATAACCGAGGATAATTTTGGAAATTTAATAGATTACTTCAATGGATTAAAGGATATAAAAGATAAAGTTATAAGAATACTAAAACAGTTAAGTTTTATAGAAGATCCAATACGAGTATTAAGAGCTGTTAGATTTGCAGGAAGATTTAATTTTAAGTTAGGGAAAACAACAGAGAAGTTATTAAAATTAGCTATAGATGAGGAAATTCTAAAGGTAGCTCCTACTCACAGAGTAAATCAAGAGTTAAGATATATTTTTAACGAAGATAAAGTTATAGAAATAATAAACCTTATGAATAAATATAAAATTCTTCATCAGCTTATTTCAGAGTATAGACATACAAAGGAAAGGGTTATTATACTTACTAAAATAAAAGAGCTAATAACAACATACAAACTTGTATTTAACTTTGAGGCTGATAGGGAATTTCTTTATCTAGTTGCATTACTGTATCACTTACCATACGAGTACTCTTATAAATTTTTAGAAAAGTATGGTTTTGCTGGTAAAAAGACTTTGTTTGAAGAATTTTTTGATATAAAAGATAAATTAAAAAGCATTCCTGAAAAAGATAGTCAGTTATATAAATTAATAAAAAATGTTGATAAAAATGTTTTAATCTTTATTTCTGCATATTACGATTTAAACTTGCCAGAGAGAATATTAAGGATATTAGATAAAGAAAAAGAAAGAAGATTTATACTAAATGGTAATGATTTAATAAGTATTGGATTAAAACCTTCTCCTAAATTCAGGGAAATTCTTGATGATATTTTTGAAAAGTATTTAGATGGTGAATTAAAAAGTAAAGAGGAAGCGTTAGAGTATGTAAAATCTAATTATAAGAAGGAGATGGAAAAATGATTATAGATAAAATTCTTATAGGAACAACAAACAAAGGAAAGATAAGGGAGTTTAAAAAACTTTTTAAGGATTTAGATATTAAGGTTTTAACTCTTGAAGATATGCCAGAAAAAATAGATGTTGTAGAAGATAGGGAAACTTTTCTAGAAAATGCATTAAAAAAAGCAAAAGAGTATGCAAACTTCTATAAACTTCCAGTTATAACTGAAGATGCAGGGTTAGAGGTAGAGCTTTTAAATGGTTATCCCGGTGTATATTCTGCAAGATTTTATAAGATAGAGTTTGGTGGTGTTGAAAACATTGGGGATGGAGAGACGAAAGATGAAGCTAACATAAGAAAACTTTTAAGACTTTTAAAAGGTGAAAATAACAGAAAGGCTAGATTTGTAAGTAATATAGTTTTTTATACTCCTGAAAGTTTTGGTTTGTGGACTGAAGGATATTTGTATGGAAGAATAGCTGAAGAGCCTAAAGGTGATAAAGGTTTTGGATATGACCCTATTTTTATTCCTGAAGGATATAATCAAACTTTAGCGGAGTTAGATTTAGAGGAAAAAAATAAAATATCTCATAGGGGAAAGGCAAGTTATAGATTAAAAAAATTGTTAGCTAAAATCTTAAAGTAGGTTTAACAAAATGGAAATAAAAACTGTAATAAATGATAAACTTAATAAACTTTTAGAAGTTGAAACTGATGATAAATACACAGTTGAGGCAGTTTACTATAGAGGAGATACCTTATGTATATCAACCCAACTAGGATGTCCAGTTAGATGTAGTTTTTGTGCTTCAGGAAAGGAAGGCTTAATAAGAAACCTATCTGATAGAGAGATAATCCTACAGTATGAATTGGCAATCTTAGATGGTTTAGAAATAAGTAATATTGCATTTGCAGGAATTGGGGAGCCTTTACTAAACTGGGAAAATACAAAAAAAGCCTTTAATTACTTTAAAGAAAAAGGTTTAAAATGCTCCTTTTATACTACAGGTTTTCCAACAAAAAATTTTGAAGAGTTGTTAGAAATAAATCATAACGGTATTACTCTTTCTTTACATGCTGTAGATGAGGAAAAGAGAAAGAAACTTATTCCTTACGGCGAGCCTATAGAAAAAATTTTAGATATTTTCAAAAAACATTTAGATAAACTATCTAATAGGAAAAGAAAGCAGTATTCAGTTGGTTATTTATTAATCAAAGATGTAAATGATACAGAAGAAGAATTAGAGAAATTAGCTGAAATATCAAAATGGTTAGGTGTTGGTGTTTCCCTATTAAAATATAATGAGATAGAAGGTATTCCGTATAAAACAACCTCCGATGAAGACTATGAAAAGGCATTTCTAAAACTTAAAAGTTTAGGAGTTAGAACAACATTATCTAACAGATATAGGACAAGAAAAATAGGAGGATGTGGGACATTAATGATAAATAGATTAACAGAAAAAAATAATTGAAAAATGGAGATTAAATTTGTCCCATTTTTCTAGCTAACTCCTTTAATCTTCTAATTCTCTCCTCAGTAGGTGGATGTGTAGAGAATAGTTTAGCTATGAAATCTGCTCTCAATGGGTTAACTATCATCATATGAGCAGTTCCCGGATTTACTTCCTGAGAAGCAACAGGTGCAAGCTCATTTGCCGCCATCTCTAACTTTTCTAAAGCTCTAGCCAATGATAGAGGACATCCACATATTTTAGCTCCCGTTTCATCTGCAGCATACTCTCTAGTTCTTGATATAGCCATCTGTATTAACATTGCAATTAATGGGGCTAATATAAATGTTAAAAGCCCAGCTATTATATCTCCTATGCCTCCTCCTTCTTCTTCATCATTTCCACCGCCAAATATTGCACTCCAAAAGGCTATATCCATTAACATAGAGATAGCTCCACCTATAGTAGCCGCTATTGAGGAAATTAGAATATCTCTATTTTTTATGTGGGCTATTTCATGGGCTAAAACACCTCTCAACTCTTCTGGGTCTAGTATTTGTAAAATACCTGATGTTACAGCTACAGCTGAATGACTTGGATTTCTTCCTGTTGCAAAAGCATTAGGTATATCTATGGGAGCCAAATAAACTTTTGGTTTTGGTATTCCAGCTCTATTTGCTAAATCTTCTACCATATCATGAAGCCAAGGAGCCTCTTCATAAGGTATCTCTTTAGCTCCATACATTGCTAAAGCCATTTTGTCAGAAAACCAGTAAGAAACGAAGTTCATTATCATAGCTAAAACAAAGGCTATTATCATCCCTGTTGTCCCACCTAAAATCTTACCGGCAAGCAGGAATAATCCTGTTAATATTCCTAATAAAAGAACAGTTTTTAAACCTTGCATAAAGTAAGCCTCCTTTTTTATCTGTTTTTTATTATTACTAATAAAATTATTACCATTATGTTAAATTTCACTGTGATTTTGAGTAATTTAAATAACATTTTAGATTTTCTGAGTGATTTAACAGGAGTTGTTTTAAAGGAGAGCTTCCCAAAAGGGAAGCCTAAAGGAATTTTATTAAGGTCTGTATTTTTCTAATATTTCGTCCCAGTTAGGTTCACCGTTAGGAGCCATAAATTGCTCTTTTAATTTAGCAACTTTATCTTCAAATGTTTCTTTTTCAACTTTTAAGAATATGCCTATAGGCACTTTACCTTTAAATGGTTCTGCATCCTGCAATTCTGGATTATCTGCATCTAAAGCGTGGCTTGCTAACTCAAGTGCTTTTTTCATATCTGAAGGGTCATGTCCTAACTCTTTATTTATATCAATAGTTCTGCCTTTGTAATATTTGAATGTATCTATTTTATTAAATGTTGGACAAGGTGATAATACATTTACAAATGAAAATCCTTTATGTTCTGAAGCTGCTTTTATTGTTTCCGCTAAGTGTTTTGGATTTCCTGAGTAAGATTGTGCTACAAATGTTGCACCTGAAGCAATAGCAAAAGTGATAACATTCATAGGCTCCTCAATATTTCCGTAAGGATTTAATGAACCTTTGTATCCTCTTCTTGAAGTTGGAGAAGTTTGGTTTTTAGTTAAAGCATACATTCTGTTATCCATTACAACAAGAGTTATGTTGAAATTCTTTCTAGCAGCATGTGGAAAGTGTTCCATACCTATTGAGAATATATCACCGTCCCCAGCTGTTACGAATGTTGGAATTTCAGGTTTAGCAAGTCTTATTCCTACTGCTGCAGGTAATGCTCTTCCGTGAGCTGTATGTAAACCAAATGCATTCATCCATAGTGGTAATCTAGATGAGCAACCTATGCCAGATACTACAGATAAAGCTGTTGGGTCGAATTGTTCTTCTGAAAAAGCCTTAGTTAAAGCAGTAACAACTCCAAAGTCTCCACAACCGGGACACCAAGTAGGCTCTAAATCACTTCTATATTCCTTTGGTGGTAATTTAGTTTCTAATTTTACAAACTCCATATTTTAAACCTCCTAATAATTTTTATAACAGTGTTTGATTTTTATTAAAATCGGGGCAAAAGCCCCTTTGTATGATTTTTATTATGCTTCTACCTTTTCACCTAGTAATTCTAAAGCTTTACCTTCTATTTCTGCAGGTATGAAAGGTTCACCTCTATATATGTTGTATTGAACAATTTTAGTTTGAGGAATATTTGTAAACATCTTCATAAATCTAGCAAAGTGTCCAAGGTAAGAAGCTTCAGGAACTAATATTTTATCAGCCATAGTTGCTAGTTTTTCTAATGCTTTAACAGGAACAGGATAGAGTATTTTTGGATATAAAGCAGCAATCTTATAACCTTTTTCTCTTAATCTTTTAACAGCTTCCTGTGCAATAGATGCTGTTAATCCCCAAGCTACAATTGCCAAGTCAGCTTTTTCTCCTTCCTGTAAATCTCCTAAATCCCACTCTACTAAGTGTGGATTTTCATCTTCAACATTCTGGATTTTTCTAAATCTCTTATCCATCATCTCAGTTCTTTCTTTTGGAGTAGTTCTAGGATAGGAGTTTTCCCCGTGCTCTAGACCTGTAGCAGTGTAAGGCTTAGGAGACTCTTCTGGTGCAAAGAATGGGGATATACCATTTTCAGTTATCTGATATCTGAATATTTTATCTAAATCTTCAGGTTTTACATTATCTTTTCTTAATGTAGGTCTTTCAACTAAGTTTTCTTTTATTTTCTTAATATCAGGTGTAGGGATAGCTTCCGCTCTTAATGATAATGAACCGTCTGTTAGCATAATTACTGGTAATTGATACTTCTCAGCTAAGTTAAATGCTTCTATTGTTAAGTAGAAGTTTTCTTCAACATTCTTAGGAGCTATTACTATTCTTTGGTCATCTCCATGTCCACCTAAAGCTGCTGCGAATAAGTCAGCTTGCTCGTGTTTTGTTGGCATACCAGTTGAAGGACCACCTCTTTGGACATCAACTATAACCGCTGGTAATTCAGTCATAGAAGCCAATCCTATTAACTCCTGCATTAATGAAATACCGGGACCTGATGTAGCAGTCATAGCTTTTACACCTGCAAAAGACGCTCCTATTACTACTGCCATTGATGATATTTCATCTTCAGACTGATAAACGAAACCACCAGTCTTTAGTATTAATGGTGATAAATAGTTTCCTACAGTTGTTGCTGGAGTAATTGGATAAGCAGCATAAACTTTAACACCTGCAACAGCTGCACCTAAAGCTATAGCTTGATTTCCTTCAAGGATAATTACATCTTTTTTAGGTAATTTTCCGGGAACTTTATATGGGTCTATTTTTTTTATATTCTCTCTTACATAGTTAACACCTGCCTCAACAGCTTTAAAGTTAAGGTCAACTATATCTTGTCCCTTTTTAGAGAATTTTTTCACAATTTCTTCTTTTAATACTTCTATTGGAAATCCAAATAATTCAAATGTAGCTGCCATTGCAACAACGTTTTTAGTAATGTAAGCTCCAACTTCTTCTCTAGCTATTTTAGACATTGGAACTGCATAAACATAAACACCATTTTTTTCTAATTCTTCTATATCAGGTTGGAAATCTCCCCCTTCAGGACCATCCCATATTAAAACAGTTCCGGGCTTTAATAATGGTTTATTAACTTCGTAAGCTTCACCGTTAAAAGCTACTAATATATTAAAACCATCCCCCTGTGATAATATTTTTTCATCTGACATTCTAACCTGTGATAAAGCATATCCACCTTTAATTTCTGCAGGGAAAGATTTAAATGTAACAACTTCATAACCTAGATTAGAAGCGGCTCTCATTGTAAAATCACCGGCAGAGATAACACCCTCTCCACCTTCTCCTGCATACTTAATAGTTAAATCAAAAGCCATATCTGTATCCTCCTTAAAATATTTTCAGTTATACTTCTTATTTAGCTATAAAAATATAACATTGTTTGATTTTTTAAATCAAGGAAATAAAATTCTTATCTGTGATTAGGTAAAAGTATTTGATTTGCATTTCTTATAAATTTGATATTTTAACTTATAGTTGCTTTTTCAAAATTATTATCTAATGAAGTTGTTTTATCTATTCCATAATACTTGCAAGTAGATAAAATTAAAGCAATTTTTGTTAGTAGATTGTATTTTTCTATAAATCCAAGGGAGAGATTTAGTATTTCTTTATTCTCTTCAAATAATGAAAGCAATTCCGAAAAATTTTTTAATTCTTACATTAAAGATTAAATTAAATTTTGACTTTTAATCGTTAATATAGATTTGCTTGTTTTCAAAACCATTAATTTAAATAAGAACTTTTGAAAATACTATGCTATTTATACATGCATTAAACCTATCAATATATACTTCTAGTATTTCTTTAGCTGTAGTATTTCCTAACTCTAATTTTGTCCCTAATTCTCTATTTCCTTTTAATGTATTAAATGTAATATCTATAAGTTTTTTTGCCTTTTCTTTTTTTTATTCCTTCAATTAGCTTCTTTATTTGCTCTAAGGTTAGAGACGTTCTTATCTTTAATTTTTCCTTTAAATTATCTTTCTTAAGAGGATACCTTTTAAATACAGACTGTTTGGAATATTTAACATATATGGATGGTCTCTAGTATCCTGATAAAGATGTTCTACAACTTCTAAATAAACTTTTTCTTTAGAAGATAACTCTAAAGAAAGGGCTTTTAAATCTTCCATAGTAATTGAGTATGAACAGGAAAATACAGCTAAATACCCTTCATTATTTAAAAGTTTTATACTGTGGGATATTAAGTATTTAAAACCCCTTAAAGCTCCCTCTCTCTCTTTCTTCGTTTTTGCAAATGGTGGGGGGTCTAAAACTATAAGGTCATATTTTTCACCTTTATTTAGCTCATTTTTAAGAAAATCAAATGCATCCTCTTTCACAATAGAGTAATTTTTTATGTTGTTTAGTAAACAGTTCTCTTCCAATTGATGTATAGCATTTGGGGATATATCAACAAACTTAATATATTCAGCTCCGTTATAAAATGAATATATGCCAAATCCACCTGAGTTAGAGAATATATCTAAAACTTTTCCTTTAGAATATTTTGAAACAATTTCCCTATTTTTTCTTTGGTCTAAGTAAAAGCCAGTCTTTTGACTATTCTTTAAATCTAAAATAAATTTAACTTGGTTTTCTTCTAACAGAATTTTATCTAAAATTTTTCCATATAAAAGTCTTTCTTCAGTTTCTAATCCTTCCTTCTCCCTAGCTTTTTTATCAGATTTTTCATAAATTCCATTAGGTTTGATTTCATCTATCAAAATTGAAATTATCTCATTTCTAAATCTTTCTATACCTGCAGTATTTATTTGAATTGACAAATAATTGTCATAATAATCAACAATTAATCCCGGTAAAAAATCTGCTTCAGAGTGAATTAATCTGTAAGAGTTAGTAATGCTTTTTAAATTTTTTCTTTTTTCTATAGCTCTTTTAATTTTATTTCTGAAAAAATATATATCTATATTTTCATTTTTAAAAGATAAAACTCTGACGGCAATTACACTTTTTGGGTTAATATAACCTATCGCTAAAAACTCCCCTTTTGGGGAGTAT
>JALSPY010000225.1 GCA_026985705.1 Hydrogenothermaceae bacterium
ATCCCCTAATCCTACCTTTTCTAATAATTCTTTAGCCTTTTTCTTAATATTTTTTCTATCTTTTTTAGAGTATATAGTTGGCATTAACACATTTTCTAAAATATTTAAATATTGAATTAGATAAAACTGTTGAAAAACAAATCCAATATACTCATTCCTGATTTCTGAAAGCTCATCATCATTTAGATTGGATATATCCTTCCCATCTAAGTAATATTTACCAGATGTGGCAGTATCTAAACACCCAATAATATTCATAAGTGTTGTTTTTCCACTACCAGAAGGACCCATTATAGAAACAAACTCACCTTTCTTTATTACAAGATTTATTCCCTTTAAAACTTCATTTTTTATTCCAAAATTTTCATAGACTTTTCTTATATTTTCTAATCTGACTATTTCTTTTGTCATATTTTTCTCCAATAACGTTTATCCTAAGATAAAGCTTAATGGACAGCTGGTTTGGTTTTAAGAGGTAAAATTAATTTTGTTGCAACTAAATCACCTTCATTTAATCCTTCTAAAACTTCAGTAAATTTTTCTCCCATTACACCTGTTTTTATAAATACTTTAACAGGCTTACCATTCACCACTTTATATACATACTGTTTTCCACCTTCAAATTTAAGGGCAGAGTTTGGAATTAGTAGGACATTATGTTTTACACCTGTAATAATTTTTGCGTAAACGGTCATTTCAGGTCTTAAATATTTTGCATAATCAGGTTTTACTTTAACTATCGCTAAATAATAAACTATATTTTCTTTTACAACTGGCTCTGGATATATTTTTGAGATATAACCTTCAAATATTTTGTCAGGATAGGCATCTGTAAAGTATATAACTTTCTGTTTTTCTTTAACCTTTCCTATGTCTGTTTCATCAACATAAATTCTAACTTCCAATCTATCTGGATTTAAGATAGTAATTAGATTTGCAACCTGTAAACCTGCTACAACAGTTTCACCTTCTCTAGCTGTAATATTTGCCACTATACCATCAATAGGTGAATATATCTCTGTATAGCTAAGTTTTATCTTCGCCTTTTCTAAACTTTCCTTAACAGCCTCTAGATTACTTTCAGCTTCCTTTAACTTTACTTTATACTCTTCCTTTAATCTGTTTAAACTAGCCTTTGCAAAATCGTAATCTGCTTTGGCAGTCTTTAAATTCATCTCAGCCTTTTCATAATCCTGTCTAGTTGTAAACTCCCTTTTTAATAACTCCTTTTCCCTTTTAAATTTCCATAAAGCATAATCATAATTAGCCTTTGCCTTTTTCAAATTTTCCTCAGCCTCTTTTATCTTTAAAGGATAAACTCTCTCTACCTCTTTTAAATTTGCTCTTGCTTTATCTAATTCAGCCTTTAATCTATCTACCTCTTTTTTTAGCTCCCTTTGGTCTATTACGGCTATTAACTGTCCTTTCTTTACATAATCTCCTATATCAACATTCATCTTTTGGATTTTTCCTGTGGCTCTAGCTCCAACTTTAACATATGCATTGACCTGCGTTTTTACAATTGCGGTTGCATCTATAATCTCTTGAATATCTCCCCTTTTAACTTTAGCAGTTTCTAAAATTTTTATAACCTCTTTATTTGTTGAAAATTTCTTAAACAGTAAGATAGTTATAATTAAAACTAAAATTGTGATGGTGAATAACAAAATCTTTTTTTTCATAAATTACACCTTTCAGGTTAATAATTACTCAATATTTTATATGGAATTAGCTTAAGCTATATACCATTATGATTTTGATGAATTTGATGTTGTTGTGGATTATTATGATTATGGTGATGGTGTAATTTAACAATTCCTAAAGTTTTTAAAATAATGAAAACTCCAAAGAATATTACAATCAAGCCTGCCAATGTGTTTAATAATTTTCTCTTTGCTCCTGTAAGTATATTCATAATTTTAC
>JALSPY010000226.1 GCA_026985705.1 Hydrogenothermaceae bacterium
TGCGTCGTATTTTCCTTCCTTTACAGCGGGGATAATCTCATCAAAATTTATTACCTCATAATTAAATTTATTTGTTTCTAGATAGAGAGACAAAGCTAAAAATGCAGATGTTAATGTCCCCGGAACAGCTATTTTCTTATTTTTTAATTCATTTGGAGATATTTCCTCCTTAGAAACAATCATTGGACCGTAGTTATCTCCCATACTTGCACCACTTGATAGTAAAGCATACTTATCTGCAACATATGGAAATGCATGGATAGATATTGCACTAACTTCATATGTTCCCTTTAATGCTTCTTTATTTAAAGTTTCTATATCTGAAAGAATATCTATAAACTGATAATTTTTTGTATCTATCTTATTTTGATTTATTGCATAAAACATAAATGCATCATCACTATCTGGGCTGTGGGCAACTCTTATAACTTTTTTTTCCATAATTACTTCTCCCTTTTTCCTAGTATAAATTCTTCTACCATCTGTTTTGCTTTCCAATCTGGATATTGTATAGGGGGATGTTTCATAGTGTATGCAGATATTGAGTATAAGGCTCCTCCTACTCCCCTATCCCTTGCAAGCTTTGCACATCTAATTGCATCTATAGCAACTCCTGCACTGTTTGGAGAATCCTCAACATCAAGTCTTAACTCTAGATGCATTGGGACATCACCAAACAGTCTTCCTTCTATCCTTATGAATGCAATCTTTCTATCCTTTAACCAAGGGACATAATCAGATGGTCCTATATGTATATTTCTACTATCTATTTCATAAGGAATTAATGAAGAAACAGCCTCCGTTTTAGATTTTTTCTTAGTTGCAAGTCTACTTCTCTCTAACATATTTAAAAAGTCTGTATTTCCACCAACATTAAGCTGATATGTCTTGTCTATTTTTACACCTCTGTCTAAAAGAAGCTGAGTTAAAACTCTGTGTGTTATAGTTGCTCCAACCTGAGATTTTATATCGTCCCCTATTACAGGTATTCCTTCTATCTCAAACTTTTTTGCCCATTCTTCATCTGAAACTATAAAGGTAGGCATACAGTTTATAAATGAAACACCTGCCTTTAAACATGCCTCAGCATAAAATCTTGCTGCTTTTTCAGCTCCTACAGGAACATAGTTTATTAAAACATCAGCTTTGCTTTCCTTTAATATATCTACAACTGTATCTAAACTGTCCTCTTTTTCATCTGATAAAACAAAAGCATTTTCAGGAGGATAATTTTTCATATGCTCAGGATAACCATCTAAAACTTTTCCCTTTCTAACCTTTACATTTAACTTTGGAATATCTTTTTTAAATGTAGCTGTACAGTTTGGAGGATTAAATATAGCTTCTGATATATCGTAGCCTACTTTTCTAGCGTCTATATCCCATGCTGCTACTATCTCCAAATCCCAAGGTTTATAACCTCCTATCTCCTCGTGCATCAAACCACTTACATCTACATCTTTTTTTTCTTTGTAGTAAAATATCCCCTGAATTAAAGAGCTTGCACAGTTCCCCACTCCAGCAATGGCAACTCTTACTTTTTTTTCTGACAAAGTAAAACCTCCCAGTTTTAAAAAGATAATAAAATTTTTTAGATATTATATATCATTTCGTTAAATATATATTTAATAAATTATGAGATACGCTGATTATTAATAACTAAATTTATTGTTTTAAGTTAGAAATACTTATTTACTATTATACTTCTCATAAAACTCAGATTTAAATTTTTCAAATCTATCGTTTTTTATAGCGTCTCTTATATCTTCCATTAGTTTTATATAAAATCTCAGATTGTGAATAGTTGCTAATATCATTCCTGTAATTTCTTCAGCGTTAAACAGATGTCTTATATATCCCCTTGAGAAATTTTTACAGGTATAACAATCACAATCCTTGTCTATTGCTTCATCACTTA
>JALSPY010000227.1 GCA_026985705.1 Hydrogenothermaceae bacterium
GAGTAGGCTTTTTCCATTTTTTGTATATATTTTTTGTATTTTTCATCTGTTGTCAGTTTATAAAGCCAGACTAAATTGTTATAGGCAATACTATTTCCTGATGGATAAGCTCCATCGTAAAACTCCCTTTGTCTTATTAAAACATCTTTATTATCTTTTCCAGTAAAGTAAAAACCACCGTTTATGTTATCCCAAAAATCCTGTATCAGCTTATCAGTAAGTTTGCTTACAAGCTCTAAATATTTATCCTCAAAAGTTGATTGGTAAAGCTCTATTAGTCCCATTATAAAGAAGCTGTAATCATCTAAATTTCCCTTTATTTTAGTTTCTCCATCCTTATATCTATGGTATAGCTCACCATCTATATAAAGATTTTTAATGATAAACTCTGCAGTTTCTTTTGCTAAGTTTATATACTTATCATTTTTAAAAACTCTTCCAGCAAAGGATAAAGCTTTTATTATTAATCCGTTCCAGTCTGTTAGTATCTTTTCATCTCTAAGCGGTCTTATTCTTTTTTCCCTTTCTTTATGTAATTTTTTTAAACTTTCTTTAAAAATATTTTCTATTTCATTAGGAGTTTTATTAAAAAGTTTAGCTACTTCTTCAAAGGGTTTATCTATATATATTATATTTTTGTATGTAAGTTTACCTGTTGCCTCTTCTCTAAAATTTCCTTCCTTCTTTATATTTGATATTTCTTTAAATATTTCAAAGTTTTCTCCCAATATATTTTTAAGCTCATCATATCCCCAAACGTAGAATTTCCCTTCTTCTCCCTCACTATCAGCATCCTCTGCAGAGAAAAAAGCTCCATCTTTGTTATACATATCCCTTAATAAATACTCTATTATTTCCTCTACAGTTTCTTTAAATATCTTTTCCTTACTATACTGATAAGCTTCTGTATATGCCCATATTAGCATACCTTGGTCGTAAAGCATTTTTTCAAAGTGAGGTAAAAGCCACTCTTTATCCGTTGAGTATCTGTGAAAACCATAACCTACATGGTCATAAATCCCACCTTTTTTCATCTCTTTCAATGTTTTTTCTACAATTTCAAATGTTTTATCATCTTTGTAAATTTTTGAATATCTTGTTAAAAATATTAGATTTTGTGGAGATGGGAATTTAGGAGCTTTTCCAAATCCTCCTTTTTCTTTATCAAAACTGTCTTGAAAGTATAAAACTGCATTTGTTATATCAACCTCAGTTATCTCTTCATCAGAATGTCTAGGCTTTATGAAGTCTTGATAATGTTCCAGTATTTTTTCAGCCCTTTGTAAAATCTTTTCTCTGTCATTTTCCCAAAGCTCCTTTATCTGTTTTATAAGGTCTTTTAATCCTAATCTGTGATAAGAGCTTTCTTTAGGTATATAGGTAGCTACATAAAAAGGTTTTTTATCAGGTGTCATTATAACTGTTAATGGCCAACCACCATGTCCCCTTACCATTATACATATATTCATATAAAATTGGTCTATATCCGGTCTCTCCTCTCTATCTACCTTTATATTTATGAAGGTTTCATTCATAAGTTTCGCTACTTCCTCATCTTCAAAACTTTCCTTTTCCATAACATGACACCAATGACAAGTTGAATAACCAATTGATAAAAATATGGGTTTATCCTCCTCTTTTGCCTTTCTAAAAGCTTCCTCTCCCCATGGATACCAATCTACAGGATTATATGCATGTTGTTGTAGATATGGACTTTTCTCATTTATTAATCTATTTGGTTTTTTAAGGCTCATTTTTTAATCCTAGAATTATATTTTTATCACATCATTACATTTAATCTTGCTATTTTCTATAATACTTATCAGAAAAAGTTAGATTTCTTATCTGAAAATTTAAATTTATTTATAATACTTAAACTAAAAAATGAAAATGGAGGATAAATTTGAAAA
>JALSPY010000228.1 GCA_026985705.1 Hydrogenothermaceae bacterium
TAAGAAGAAGAGAGCTGAGGATATAAAGAAACCTGTTGATAGAATAGAGTAGTTTATCTTTTTTATCTGATTCGAAAAGAACTCTTGATGAGCTTCCAAATCTTTAAAGATTATACTAAAAGTTAATCTTTCTCTTACTAGAAGTCTGTAAATCTCCTCAGCTTTAAAAATTAAATAATAGTAAAGCTCTAAAGCAGTTTTTCCCTCCTTTAATTTTTCTTCTAGTAGCTCTCTAAATGATTTCTTTATAAATGTTTTTAATCTCTGAGTTGGATTAAATGAGCTATCTAAAACTCTAACTGTTCCTTCTAGATTTATAGCAGTTTTTCCTAGATATGCTATTCCTACAGGTAATCTTAAATTATTCTCTCTAACAATATCTATAACTTCTAAAACTAATTCTTTTAAATTTATCTCCTCAAGTTTCTTGTTGTAATACTTTTCTATGAAGATTTCTAAATCTCTCTGTAAATTTTCAATGTCCGTTTTGGGAGTTATCATATTTAGTCTTTCGTAAAACTGCATAGCTAGATTTAAATCAAAGGTTAAAACGGCAGTTATGTAATCATTAAAAGCTAATTTTTCGTTAGGTGTAAGTCTCGCCACCATTCCATAATCTAACAGGCATATTGTTTTATCTTTTAAAATAAGGATGTTTCCCGGATGTGGGTCAGCGTGATAAAAACCATCTTTAAAAACCATTTTGAAAAATGCGTCAGTTAGTTTAACAGCTATATCTTTTGTATCAATTCCTAACTTTTTTAACTTTTCCGTTTCAGAAATTTTTATTCCATCTACAAACTCCATTACTAAAATCTCTTTTGTTGAGAATTCTTCATATACCTTTGGAATACAGAAGTAAGGATAATTTTTAAAATTATTTCTAAAAATTTTTATGTTTTGGGCTTCTATGCTAAAATCTGCCTCTTTAAGTGTAGTCTTTTTAAACTGGTTTACAACTCCCTTTAAATTAAGTTCTTTAACAGCTTTAGAATGTTTCTCTAAAAAGGATATAACTTTTAAAATTAATTCTGCATCTAACTCTATAAGCTCCTCTAAGTTTGGTCTCTTTACTTTTATGGCTACCTTTTCACCGGTTTTTAAATATCCAAGGTGGACTTGGGAAATTGAAGCTGAAGCTATAGGTTTAGGCTCTATATACGAGAATATTTCATATAGCTTATCTCCATAGTTTACCTTTAGAATTGTTTTAACTTTTTCAAATGGGATAGGTGGAACTTTATCTTGAAGTTTTATTAATTCTTGGATTATGTGGGGTGGGACTATATCTGGTCTTGTGCTTAAAACCTGTCCAAGTTTTATAAATGAAGCTCCAAGTTTTTCTAATGCTTCTCTTATCTTTTGTGGTTTTGCATCTTCATTAATTTCTATTCCAAACAGTAATCTAAAATATTCATAAATATTGTAAAAACCTAAACTTGCTAACGTTAAAGATACTTCTTTAGCCCTCTTATAAAGTTTTATTTTCCTTTTTAACAAAAGTTTGCCTTAAATTTTATAGTTAGTTAGATTTTATTAATTATAAAACGATATTCTGCTTTGCATATTTAAATTTTATTATTTGTTTAAGAAATAAAAGACTATTATCTTTCTACCCCACTACGTTCAGACAAAACTCCACTATGTAAATATCAGTTGTTCCCTGTCCTCTCTTTCTATCCCACTACGTTCAGACAAAACCCGTTAAAAAATCCTTATAAAGGAATACTCGCTACTGTTATCTGTTTCCATTTATATTAAATCCAAAATACTCCTTCGCTATTTCATACATCTAATTTTATATCCGATTAAAAAATCATTTAATTCCCCTAGGGAAGAATAAAAAAATAACAAAAAGTATAGTTATAGGATATTTGAAGTGAACTACTAC
>JALSPY010000229.1 GCA_026985705.1 Hydrogenothermaceae bacterium
CCATCTCCCCCATTATTACCACTTCCAGCAATTATTAAAAATCTTTTTTTTTCTGGGAACTTACTTAATATAATCTCTGCAGATGTTCTACCTGCATTTTCCATTAATACAAGAGAGTTTATTCTGGTTTCATTTATCGTTAAACTGTCTATTTTAGACATTTCATATGATTTTAAAACTTTCATTTTCACAAAACCTTCACTAAAATTGAATTTTTCTAATAATAGACAATATTATCTATCAGATTATTTATTTTGTTAAATGAGATAGTTTAGATTACAAGCTAAAGGGGGATTTGTATGGAAACTAAAACAAAAGTAGAAACTTTTTACGATAAGTTAGAAGAGCATACGAAAAATCAGGGGGAGAAAGTTTTTTTAAAAGATTTTGAGAGAAAGACAGAAATATGTCTAACTTTTGAAAAATTTAAAAATTTTGTAGATAGGGTTTCCAACTATCTATTAAAGATAGGTGTAAAAAAAGGGGATAGAGTAGGAGTTTTACTAGTGAATTCTTATGAATTTTTTTTAAGTTTAATAGCTATACAGAGATTAGGAGCAATACCAGTTCCAATTAATACATTTTTAAAAGCTGAAGAAATTAAATATATTGTAGAGAATAGCGATATAAAAACTTTAATAACACAGATAAAGTTTAGAGAAATAGTTGTTAAAACTGCAAAGGAAACAGAGTTAGAAAATATAATATGTAAAGAAAATATAGATAGAGCTTTTAACAGTTTAGAGGTTCACTCTTTTAAAGAAGCTTTAAGAGAAGAACCTCTAACAGATTTCAAAATTGATATTTTTGAAGAAGATATAGCTATTATCCTATATACTTCAGGGACAACCGGAAAACCTAAAGGTATAATGCTTACATATAAAAATCTTCTATCAAATGTGAAAGCTATAATAAATGCAATGAATTTCACCAAAGATGACAGATTTTTAGTTTTTCTTCCCATGTTTCACACATTTATGATAACAGCAGAGCTTTTAACACCTTTATATTTAGGAGCTACTATAATTTTATTAAAGTCAGTAAAACCATTTTCTAAAGTTATAGAAACGGTTGAAAAGGAAAACATAACTGTCTTTATGGGAGTTCCAGAGATTTATGGAGTTTTAAATAAACTAAACCTTCCTGAAAGTTGGGGAAAGTCAGTAAGATACTTTATTTCTGGTGGAGCACCTCTACCTTTGAAAGTATTAAATGAGTTTAATAAAAAATTTAAAACAAAAATATATGAAGGTTATGGTCTAACAGAGGCATCACCTACAGTTTCAGTAAACACAAAAGAAAACTACAAAGCTGGCTCGGTAGGAAAACCTATAGACGGAGTGGAGATAAAAATTCTTGATGAAAACCTTAACGAGCTAAAGATTGGAAAAGTTGGAGAAGTTGCAGTCAAAGGTGATAATGTTATGAAAGGCTATTTTAATAATGAGAAAGCTACAAATGAAGTCATAAAGGATGGTTGGTTATTAACAGGAGATTATGGATACATAGATGAAGATGGATTTCTATATATAGTTGATAGAAAGAAAGATTTAATTATTTCAAAAGGAATGAATATCTATCCTAGAGAGATAGAAGAGGCTATACTGGAACATCCTGCAGTTGAAGAGTGTGCAGTTGTTGGAAAACAATCAGAAACTAATGGGGAAATTCCAGTGGCTTTTGTTAAATTGAAAGAGAATGAGAAAGTTTTAGAAAAAGAACTTAAATTATTTTTGAGAGATAAAATTGCATTTTATAAAATACCAAAGGTTTTCTACTTTGTAGAGTTTCTTCCTAAAAATCCATCTGGAAAGATACTAAAAAGAAAGTTAAGAGAGTTATTAAATAGTAATGAGTTAGAAAAGATATTATCCAAAGAGCTAAATTAAGCTTTCTCTTTATTTCCTATTTGTTTTCCTTATTTTCATATTCTCCAGAAATTGCAACTTTTAAAACTTTTATAATTGTTCCATCGGCTACTTTGAGATTTACTGTATCTTCAGATATGCCTTTTATTTCTCCGACTATACCACCTGAGGTTATAACAACTTGCCCTTTCTTAAGATTTTTTAAAAACTCTTCGTGTTTCTTTCTCTGCTTTTGTTGAGGTCTGATAATTAAAAAGTAAAATATTGCAAAAAGTAAAATCATCCATCCTAAAGTTGTAATAAAACTTACCGTTGGGTCTCCACCACCTTGCATAAAATTATCCTCCGAAAGAAATTCTTAGAATAACAATTATACTTCAGAAAAATTTTTGAAGTGATATTTCATATGAAAATAAATTATTTAACTATATTTTTCTATTAATTCTCTTAATTTAGCTGTGTTTTCATATATATTTTTATCTTTAAACACTGCACTTATAACAGCTATATTTCTACAACCTGTTTTCAAAACATCTACGACGTTTTTATGATTAATACCACCTATTGCTACAACTGGTTTATTAGAGATGTTTACTACCTTTTCTAAAGTTTTTAAACCATTTAAAGTTATATCTTTTTTTGTATCTGTTGGGAAAATACTACCAAAACCTATATAATCAACGAACTTTTTCTGATTTGCTTTTAATACATGTTCTAAATTTTTTGTTGATAGACCTATTATTAACTTATCTTTTGTTAATCTATATATTTTATCTACAGGTAAATCATCCTGACCTACATGAATACCATCTGAGTTAACGGCTAGAGCTATATCTAATCTGTCATTAATTATAAAGGGAATGTTATACTTCTCGCATTTTTCTTTGATTTTTAAAGCTTCGTAAAACATTTCCTTTCCTGTTTTTCTTTTAGCTCTATACTGAATTACCGTTGCACCACCTTTTATAGCCTCTTCTACAGCAAAAGCTATATCAATGCCTTTAATTAGATTTTCATCTGTAATTACATAAAGTCTTAAATCTAAACCTTTTGCAAACTTTTTATTAAGTTTGTGCATCCTCATCTATTAAATATGGGAATTCTAGTTTATCTCTACTAAAAATTGAACATATACTAGTATATATAATTAAGAAATTTATGAATAGAAAAGTTAAAAATATCTTTAATAAAGTTTTATAAGGTATATTGAAAAATTCTAAGAAAGTAAAGAGTAAATACATTATAAAAAGAATAACTAGTGTAGTTGTAAACCATTTAACCCAACAGGTAAAGTATTCAAATATAAATCCATTTTTTATAAATCTTAATGAGTATATTTTAGGTAAAATTTGAAGTATTTTATATGGATTATTATAGATAACTATTTTTCTCCACATAGGTAAAATGAGATATACAGTTAGAATAATAATTATTATCGTGAAAGAACTGGAGAACAGAAATATAAAAATATCGTAAATCTTACTGAAATTTTCATCTGAAAGGATATAATATGTTATATATACAGAAATATAAATTAAAAATTGAAAACCAATAATAGTAAGTATAAATATCCAAAACACTAAGTATAGAGTTGACGATATAACCAAATTTCGTTTTATGTTTCTAAAAAAGTTGAAATTTTTGAAATTTAGTAACTTTTTATCTATATCGTAATATTTTAAAGTATGTTTAGAAATAGTTAATGCCAGCAGAAATAACAAGCTAAACAGTGGATATAAAAATAATATTTCCATTGCTATAAAAGAGTATACCAATATTTCTATAAAGGGAGATTGTAAGATTATAGATACAATAGTATTGTGATAGTTTAATAAAAAATATATGGGAAGAAAACTTAAAAAGGTTATAATTGTAAAACCTATGAAAAAATATGAATTATATATCATAAATTCAACAGTTTTTTTTAAACAGAAAAAATTTTCACCTTTTTCCATCATTTAACACCAAAAATATTTAATCTATGTTAACAAAGTATTTCTAAAGGCTTTTTATACAATAAATTTAATTTTGAATATAATTAACAGAAAGTTTTGAATATTCACCGTCAAAGTTTTAGAAATTGAAAAATCTTTTAAATTATGAAAATAGTTATTTTAATAAGATTAATCAGAAAAATGAAAAATTATATCTTATATATTTAAATACTAAAAAAACTTTAAAGAGGGGTAATTTAAAGGATGAAAAAGTATTATATAAAAACTTTCGGTTGTCAGATGAATGTTAATGATAGTCAAAAAATGGCAGGAATTTTAAAACAGCTAGGATATGAGCCTGCAAGAAATTGGGAAGAAGCAGATGTAATACTAGTTAATACCTGCTCTGTTAGAGAAAAACCTGACCAAAAGGTTTTATCTGCTTTAGGAGAATTTAAGAAAATTAAAAAGAATAATCCTAATGCAATAATAGGAGTTTGTGGATGTTTAGCACAGAGGGCTGGTTATGAATTACTTCAGAAAGCTCCTTATTTAGATATGGTTTTTGGAACAACAAATATTCACCATCTACCACAGCTTTTAGATGAGGCTTTAAAGGGAAATAAAGCTGTTGAGATTTTAGAAGAGATAGATGAAAATGAAGCGGAGCTTGATAAATATCCGACTGTTAGAGAAAATAAATATACCGCATACCTTACAGTGATAAGGGGATGTGATAAAAAATGCACTTACTGTATAGTTCCTTACACTAGAGGAAAAGAGAGAAGTAGAAGATTAGGAGATATTCTAAGGGAAGTTCAAGAGTTAGTAGATGATGGAGTTAAAGAGATACATCTATTAGGGCAAAATGTTACTGCATATGGAAAAGATTTAGGAGATGTGAAATTTTGGGAATTGCTGTATGCTGTAGCCAATGTTAATGGAGTTGAAAGAATAAGATTTACTACAGGACACCCTAGGGATTTAGACGAGGATACCATAAAAGCGATGGCTGATATACCTCAAGTATGTGAATATTTACACTTACCCATACAGGCAGGCTCAGACAGAATACTTAAGGCTATGGATAGGGGATACACTCAAAAAGAGTATTTAGAAAAAATAGAGCTTTTAAAGAAGTATATCCCTAATATTGCACTATCAACTGATATTATAGTTGGTTTTCCGGGAGAAACTTATGAAGATTACTTAGAAACTATAAAAGTTCTAAAAGAGGTTGAGTATGACCAAGTTTTTTCATTTAAATACTCTCCAAGACCGGGAACACCTGCCGCTGAAATGAAACAAACAGAGGATCCTAAAGAAATAGGTAAAAGATTAAATGATTTAATTCAATTACAGAAAGAAATTTCTTATAAGAAAAATTTAGCTTATGAAGGAAAGGACGTAGAGGTTTTAGTTGAAGAAGAAAAGGACGGTAAATTAGTGGGAAGAACAAGAAGTAATAAACTTGTTTATTTTGAGGGAAGGAATACTTTATTAGGTAAACTTGTATTAACAAAGATAAAGAAAGCAAACAGATTTTCTTTAGAAGGTGAGTTAATACAATAAATTTTATTTGGAGGCTGTGAAAAAATGGTGGAAATGTATGTAAAGGGTTTAACATTAGATCCTTTAACTCAAATGCCTGTTATAGTATTAAAATCAAAAAGTTCTGATGAAATCCTTCCCTTATGGGTAGGTGTTTTTGAGGCTAATTCTATCGCTTTAGAATTAGAGAATATAAAAAAACCTCGTCCAATGACCTATGATTTAATCAAAAATATATTTGATACTTTAGATGTTAATGTAAAAAAAGTCTATATTACGGATGTTAAATCTGGAACATTTTATGCAAAGATAGAGATATCATTAAATGGAAAAGCACATACAGTGGATGCAAGACCGAGTGATGCCATAAATATAGCCTTAAGATGTAATGCACCTATCTATGTTTCAAATGAAGTTTTCCAAAAAATAAAAAAAGAAGAAGATGAAGAGATAAACTTAGAAGATTTAGAAGAACTTATAGAAATAAAGGAAGCTATATAACTTTTTCCTTTTTTCTATTTTTTAAATTTATTTTAAAGTATAAAAAAGAAGTGAAATTTTAACCTAAATATTTAATTTTTAGTTTTTGTATTGTATCCAAAATTTTAGGTGTAAACTCAGGTAAAAATTTATGATATTTATTTATATCTTTTAGATTATCAGGTAAGAGTTTCAACTGGGAAAGAGTGTAATCTCTTATATCTTTTATAGGGGGAATATCTCTTACTAATCTTCCATCTTTTATATACTCTTTTACTAAAGGTTCTCCTTCTAGCCTTTCATTATAATGACTAACTACATCTTTATATATCTTTCCATCTTTAAAAGTTCTGTAAATCTGTTTTTTGTATGGAAAAGTAATTTTATTTTTACTGAATTTAACTATAGGTTTTCCTTTATACTCAGCAATTTTATAAACACAGTCTAAATAAGGTAAATCTGCAGAAACTCCAAGCTCTGTTCCAACACCAAACCCATCGATCTTTGCACCTTCTTTAAGTAATTTCTCAATTTTATATTCATTTAATCCACCACTTACAAATATAACAGTATCTTTGAAACCTTCATTATCTAAGATTTCTCTAGCCTTTTTAGATAGACTTACCAAATCACCACTATCAATCCTTATTCCTTTAAAATTTTTCAGCCCAAGTTTTTTTATAACTTTTACAGCTTTTTTTACTCCCTCTAAAGTGTTGTATGTATCAACTAAGAAAACAGTGTCTTTAGGGTAAAATTTGGTAAACTCCTCAAAAGCTCTTTCCTCGTTCTGATATGCAAGTATAAAAGAGTGAGCCATTGTTCCAAAAACTGGGATTTTATAAGTCTTACCTGCTAAAAGATTTGAGGTTCCGGAAAAACCTGCTATATAAGAGGCATAAGCTACCTTTAAACCTGCATCAAATCCTTGAGTTCTCCTTAGAGAAAAATCAATTAAACTTTTCCCATTTGCAACTAAATAACATCTTGCTGATTTTGTAGCCACTAATATTGGAAGTTGTAGACTGTTTATTAAAAACGTTTCAATTATCTGAGCCTCTATTAAAGGAGCTTCTATCTGAACTAAAGGCTCATTTGGAAAAACAACACTTCCTTCTTCTACAGAGTATAAATTACCACTAAATTTAAAGTTTTCTAAATATTTTAAAAATTTATCAGAAAATTTATTTAAACTTTTCAGATATTCTATATCTTCCTTAGAAAATTTCATACTAAGTATGTTTTGAATAAGCTCATATAAACCTGCAAATATAAAAAAGTTTCTCTTTTCTGTTTGCCTTAAATAAAAGTTAAAAACTGCCTTCCCATTTTCCCCAGTTTCAAAATATACATTTGCCATTGTAAGCTCATAAAGGTCAGTTAACATAGAAACTTTGCTTCTATTAAACATTTTAAAAACCTCGTGTAATCTTTATAAAAGATTTTAAATCTATTTTAGAAAACTTAACACCACTGAAAGTAGCAAAACATGAACTGCCTTTATATAATTTTTTTACTTTTTTTATTTTCTTACATCTTTTTTATTCTTGTAAGTTTATAAATAGGAATTGCTTTAGTATAAAGGATAGCTATTATTAATTTTTTATTTGTAAATTGAAAATATTAATATCCAAAAATTAACATGCTTTATGTCCATCTTTTTCATCTCATCTGTAATCACATATAAAAAAGAAATAAAAAAGAGAAAATAAATTAGAGGAGAAGAATAAAATTGAAAAAAATTGTTGTAATGAAAGTAATGAAAACATTATTTCTTATAGTAATTAGGTTAAGTAAAGAAAGATTAATAGCTATAGATTTTACATATAAAGCATAAAAGAGATAGTAGAGATAGGTATTCAGTCCAATAGGTGATATTAAATAAAAAGAAAAAAGTAAAAGGAGAAAAAAAGTGGCAAATGAAAGAATATACAGACATAATATAAGGTGTCCAGAACGTGGTTCCAACCGGGTTTGCAAAAATGAACATCAAAAAAACGGTAAACAAAAATACAGATGTAATAAACATACATTTTATTGAAAATCCAGATAAAGTTTACTTAACAAAGAAAGAAATGGAAGAAATCATTTCAATATTTCTAGAAGAAATGTATCAATCAGCAATAGCAAGACTAATGAAGAAAAACTATAACACAGTCCATAGCCATATATATAGGGAAAGGTAAAAAGGCAGAAGAAATAATGAAAAAAAGAGAAGATAAGATAAAAGAAAAAAGAGGGGAAATAATAAGTTTGGATGGGATGTGGACATATGAGAACATTAGGAAGGGGAGAAAGTGAAATAGCAAGTGTGTAAAGTATGTTTTAAATCTAATAACATATAATTTGTTTTAAAACATACTTTAATGGACAGCAATAGCAGAATTAGAAAATGGGGATATAAAATGTTTATTTGAAGTAGGAAAT
>JALSPY010000230.1 GCA_026985705.1 Hydrogenothermaceae bacterium
TAGGTTAACTAGTTATTTCTTTTATTCTCTCTACAACATCTTTGATTATCCAATCTGGAGTAGAAGCTCCTGCACTTACACCAACAGTTTTTACATTTTTAAACCAATCTTCTTTAAGCTCATCTGATTTTTCAATGTGATATGTGTTAGGATTTAAACTTCTAGATATTTGAGCTAATCTGTTGGTATTACCGCTATGTTTTCCACCTATGATTATCATAATATCAACTGTAGGAGCTAATTTTTTTACTTCTTCCTGTCTTATTGATGTTGCATCACATATCGTGTTAAATACTTTTAGCTCTTCAGTATTTGAGGCTATATAACCAACTGCCTTTTCAAAGAAATCTTCATTTTGAGTTGTTTGAGCAACTATACCTATCTTGTTTCTCTTAGGTAGTTTTTCATATAACTCATCCATATTTTCTATAACTATACCTTTTCCACCTGCATCTTTAAGATGTCCAAGTATACCTATAACCTCTGGATGTCCTTTTTCTCCTATTATAACTACAAAATATCCTTCACTTACTAGCTGTCTAACTTTTTCATGAACTTTTTTTACAAAAGGGCAAGTTGCATCTATAAGATTAACTCCCTTTGCCTTTAAATTTCTTTCAACTTCTGGAGGAACTCCATGTGAACGAATTATAACAGTATCACCTTCTTTTAATTCTGTTTTTTCATCTAACTGTTTAACATTAAGTTTTTCTAAAAACTGAACTACCTGTTTATTATGAATAATAGGTCCATTTGTGTATGCTCCACCTAACTCCTCTCCAGCTTTTATAGCACTGTCAACTGCTATTTTCACTCCAAAACAGAAACCGGCACTTTCTGCAATTTTTATATCAACAGACATAGCCTTTTTACCTCTCTATATAATATTAATTGAGAATTAAAAATAATGGATTTTAATTTTATTGTAAATTTTAATTATCATAAAGAGGTGGAGTTTAAGCTATGATATTAACTACAACAGATAAAATTGAAGGCAAAAAGATAATATCCTACATAGGAATAGTTAACAGTGAAGCTGTATTAGGGGTAAATTTTATAAAAGATTTCTTTGCCTCTATAAGAGATATCTTTGGTGGTAGAACCCGTTCTTATGAAAAAGAAATAACCAAATATAGAGAAGAACTTTTAAAGGAAATTGAAAGTAAGGCTAGGGAAATGGGGGCTAACGCTGTTGTGGGAATAAACTTTTCTTACGAAATACATCAATCTATGCTAATGATAGCTGTTTGGGGAACAGCTGTTAAGGTAGAATAAGTTTTTAAGGAGACTACCAAACTATAACTGTTTCAGCTTTCTCTATTATATCTATAATATCTTCATAACTTACAATTTTATCCTCTTCAACTTTTATATTTCTTGCCTCTGCATCTTCTTTACAGACTAAAACATTTCCAAAGTATGGAATTTTTAGAACTGCATCTTGGATTAGTATTATCACATCTTCATTTTCTAGAACTTCTGCCTCGGGATAGTCATTAATCTTTCTTATTAACCAAACTTTATTTACCATGAGAGTATAACCTCAGCACTGTTTATAATTTCGCATATATCATCTTTAGATAAAATATCTAAGTTAGCCTTCCAGTTTTTTAATCTAACTCCTCTTTCTCTTAATCCTTCCTCTTCCACTATTAATTTAGCTCCTAACATTCCTAAACTTTCTATACTTTTATCGTAAGCTTCTATACCTATAAGTTTTGGTTTCCAATCTGAAAGTGCATATACTCCATTCTTTACAAAGATTACATATACCTCATGGTTCATAGCTGATGCAACGGCAACTCTTAAAGCATCAAAAACTTTCCAACTGAAAGGGTCGTTTTTTATAATGATAACTAATTTTTTTCTAGCCATAATTTTCCTCTA
>JALSPY010000231.1 GCA_026985705.1 Hydrogenothermaceae bacterium
TAATCCCTTTAGAAAATCTTATTGCCCAATCTGATAATATATATGCAGAAGTTAAAGATGCTGAAGAAGCAAATTTAGCAATAAATATCTTAGAAAAAGGAGTTAAAGGAGTTGTTTTAAAAACTGATAATATAAATGAAATAAAAAAAGCATCAAACCTTTTAAAAGAGAACAATGAAAAATTAAATTTAGTAGTAGCAGAAGTTAAAAAAGTTATACCTGTAGGAATGGGTGATAGAGTTGCAGTAGATACAATATCCCTGTTTACTAGAGGAGAGGGAATGTTAGTTGGTAATTCTTCAGCAGGGATGATACTAGTCCACGCAGAAACTGAAGAAAGTCCATATGTAGCATCTAGACCATTTAGAGTAAATGCTGGTGCTGTTCATATGTATACAAGAGTTCCCGGTGGAAAAACCATATATTTAAGTGAAGTTGAAGCTGGAAAGGAAGTAATGGCGTACGATAAAGATGGAAATGGAAGAGCAGTTGTAGTTGGTAGGGCAAAAGTTGAAAGAAGACCAATGCTTTTAATAGAGGCTGAATACGAAGGAAAAAAATTAAGTGCTATACTTCAAAATGCTGAAACTATAAGAGTTGTTGACCCTGATGGAAACCCTATATCCGTTGTTGAGCTTAAAGAAGGAGATAAAATATTAGGTTATGTTGAGGAAGCAGGAAGACATTTTGGAATGAAGGTGGAAGAAACAATAATAGAAAAATAAATTTATAAAAAAACTTTACAGAGTTAGAAAAAATGTTGAATACACAGTTAAAGGTTGGAGCCTTCATACTTTTAATGTCGTTTATAGCAGGTTATCTAATAATTATCTTTGGAAGAGACACATTTAGTAAAGATACAGCTCAATACTATGTTTACTTTGAGGATGCAGGTGGTTTATCCAAAGGTTCAGATGTTCAGGTTAAAGGTGTAAAGGCAGGAAAGGTAGGAAAGATAAGAATTGATGAAAATGGTAAAGTTAAAGTTGAATTGTTGGTAGATAAAGATATTCCCATATACAAAGATGCAAAAGTTTATATTCGAACTTTAGGTTTAATGGGAGATAAATACATCTATATTGACCCGGGAAACCCGAAAAGTGGTAGATTAGCTAAGGGAGAGGTATTAGGAGAAGGAAAGATTTACGCAGGGGTAGAGGAAACATTTAACAATATTAACAAAGCCATTCAGGAGGGAGACTTAAAAGACTTAATTATAAGTATAAGATTATTAGCAAAACATATAGACCAGTTAGTTCAAGAGAATAGGGAAAATATAAAGGCAACAACGGAAAACTTAAGAGCAATTACTTCAGAATTAAGGGAAACAATTCCTAGACTTGCTGACAGAATAGATAGGGTTGCATACAATCTTGAAAGAATAACTGGAGATAATAGGGAAGATATAAGAGAGTTAGTTATAAACTTAAGAGAATTTTCAAAGGCTTTAAGAGAAAGGACACCTAAAGTTATGGATAGTGTAGAGAAAAGTGCTAACGAAATTAGAGAAACAGTAGCAGAAAATAGACCAGCTTTAAAAAGTGCTTTGAAAAAAGCTGAAAATATTTTAGCAAAAATTGATAGTGGGCAAGGAACTTTAGGGAAATTAATAAATGAAGATACTCTTTACAATGACATAAGAGAGGGGGTTAATGCATTTTCAGAACCTTTCAAAGTTGTTAAAAAGTCAAATCTAGATATAAAACTTTATGCTGAAAAACATACAGGTAATAAAGATAGTAAGGCAGGTATTGCAGGTATATTTTCTCCAGAAGCAGATAGATATATATATATAGGTATGCTTTCTAACAGTAATGGAAGGGTTTACAAATCTGAGGAAATCTATAGTAATGGTAAAACCACAATTTTAACTAAAAGAGATTAC
>JALSPY010000232.1 GCA_026985705.1 Hydrogenothermaceae bacterium
ACGCACCTATCTACTCCTTAATAGAAGAAATAGCCCAAAAAACCAACACTCCCTACTTTACCTTCCACGAAATAGACGAGAACCGCCCCTCCGGCTCAATAAAGATAAGAGTTGAAACAATAGACTATTTCCTTAATGGCAGGGTAAAAGAAACCTCCAAAGAGCTCCTAACTACGGCTTAAAAACAAAGTAGATACCTTAACGCAAGCACCTTTTCTATGTGCAAACTCGCTAAGTTGGAATTTTTTATATAAATTGTCAAATCCTATATGTAGAAATTTTCTTTCTTGGCCTTAAGCTTTTACTTGGATATACCCATCTTTCTGGAATCAAATAACATTTCCCAAGCAAAACTTTTTCATACCTAAGTTATGAAGTATCTTAAGAAAAGAAACTTAGCTTGTTTAATTTCTCGCCAAAAACCAACTCTTAAAGTATAAAATTTCTCTATTTTTTCAACCCTGATTTGACATATAAGTATAGAGTTTGTATTTTGAATTACTTAACTTATCCATCGTTGGTACTTGAATGCAGTAGAAACTCCTCTCTGCTGCTAAAGTTAGATGAATAGATAGAAGTAGAAAAATAAATATTTGCATCCTAACTATATTATTCCTGTTCAATAAGAAATTTAATATAAGGTTTAAACTTCATTAATTTAATAACAACTTCCACTCTACTAGAGCAGTTTAATTTTCTAAACAACTGATTTAAATAATACTTTACGCTCTGTTCCGACAGGTCAAGTTTAGAAGCAATTTCCTTATTGGTATATCCTTCTAAAAGGCAATTTACCACTAAAAGTTCTTTCTTTGAAAGAACATCTAAAGGAAAAGTTTTCTTTAATAAAAGATTAATTATAGACCTCTTTATCCAAATATCTCCATTAATAACTGAAAAGAACATTCTATTTATTAAGTCTAATCTCATATTTCTGTCAATAATTCCTTTTATTGGTACCAATTTTATCAGTATAGCAACCTCTTCCTCATCTAAATCATAATTTACAAATACCAGATACTTGCCTTTCTCTATGAAAAACTTTATTTTCTTAACTTCCTCCAAAAGGAAAATTTTATCTATTAAAATAAGGTCTGCATTATCTGGATAATTATAAACAGTCAAATTATCCAACTTTTTTAACTCACTTCTCAACAAAGAAGCTACAAAGAAATTACCTAACTGCACAGAAACTTTTATTTTCTCTATACTCTCTTCTTTCTTTTCCAAAACTACCATAATAACCCCAAGCCTATTAACATTATATGCTCCGTTATCTTAAAGTTAGTATCATTTACTTTATTTACCCGCAAAAATTTATAACCATAGCTGCAGAATGTATATAATACTTAAACCCGAAACCAACATTCCTCTCTCTCTTTTTAGCTCCAAATGGTAAATCAGCATTCAGAAAGAGACTAACACAAACAGTAGATTTTGAAGAAGAAGTTAGAAGGTTAAAAAAAACTATAAAACCAACAAATCCATTTATCAGTTTAATTTTGTTCACCATGTCTCCCTGTTCTCAACTTTACGGTAAATTACCTGCGATTAAGACTGCAGGCCTATAAGGAATCTTGACAGGCTACCTTACCATTATCTACTCCAACCTCTAATCCTATCAAAAAGTAGGGGCCCAGTCCCTATCTTATGCCTGCACAAAGCAAACGGGCTAGCTTACTCAGTTGTTTGCAGTAGGTATTTTCTTTCACAATCCTTATCACTTTTCGAAAAACAAATCATTTCAATTTTATCACAATACCCTTTTGGAGTGTCAGGCTTTATCTACTTTCTAATAAAGCAGGTTCTAGGCTGTTATATAAACTGGGATTTAAAAAGTTCTCTACTTGAGACGCAGAACTATTAAAAGTTTAAAAT
>JALSPY010000233.1 GCA_026985705.1 Hydrogenothermaceae bacterium
ATAGTTTCTTTAAAATTTTCCTCAAAAAAAGCTATTTGGTTAAATCCTTTTTCTTTGGAACTTTCAGCAGCCAGCTCGGCTTTAATAATCCAATCGTAGATATTTTTTACATTCTCCTTTAAAGAAATTCCTATATTTACCGATATTAGAAGTCTTATACCGACATTACCTGTCCAAGCTATTAAAGGTTCTTGGGTTATTAAAGATATTAATTCTTTGGCGATAGCTTTAACTTCCTTTTCGTTATCAAATGAAGTTAAAATCCAAAATCTTCCCAAATCAAGAAATCCTAACAGACATTTTTCTTTAGATTTTGTTTTGCAAAAAGTTTTTAATTTACCGGCTAAGCTTTTTAAAATACCATCTACGGCTTTATAGCCAAAAATTTCGTTAAATTTTTTTAAGTGCCGGATATCTATAATGAGCAGGGAAGAATATTTTCTTAGGAGTTCTTTTTCCTTCTCCTCCAGATAGGTTCTATTTAAAAGACCCGTTACTGGATGTTTGTATATTCTATCTTGCAATTGCTTAAGAGTTTTAGCATGTTGTTGTCCTATAGCTTCAACAATAGCTATTAAAAGTTTCTCCTTAAAAAAGGAACTATTAAGCATAAAATTCCCCCTATTTTTTTTCTTTAAGGGCAACAATATTCATAGAACCGTTTAAATAATGTAATATTCCATCTTGGTCGGAAGCGATTTCTCCAAAAGAACCTAAAAAATTAATCGGTATTTGAACCTTTTTCATAAAATTTTCAAATTCATATTTAGGTTCTATAGAATATCTTTTCCCAACACAATTAAAAATAAATGTAAATTCGTAGGAGTTCCAAATTTCTAAATCCTTATTTAAAATATCATTAAGTTCGTTTTCCACATCGGTATAAACTCCAAATTTAAACTTCCCTTCTTTGGGAAGTGGTCCCCAAAATTCTATCTTGTCTTCAACAAATCTTTTAGGATGTCTTATATGCCATATATGTTTTTTCTTTAAACCCAACGCTAAAGAAAAAGCTGTTAAAGTTTCATCTTCTATTGGAAGTTGAGCTTTTTTCAAGATATTTTTAAAAAATTTTGTAGCAGGTAAATTTTCTATTGTGTCCATATATATGGCGTTTGTAGCTGTAAATTTAAAGTATGGTCCAAGAGATTTAAATCCAAAAACTGTAGTATGTTTTACTTTGAAATTGTAGAAATGTAAAGATACAATTGTATTATCAAAAAATAAACCGTGGTTGGTAATTAAAGGATTTTGACCATTTTGAGGTTTAACTCCGGTTGTCATTCCCAGGATTTTAATAGAGGTTCTTATATTCTTTTCCAAAATAGAAAAATTCTCTAAAAAATTTTGGGATGTTTGTGTTAAAAACAGTAAAATTAAATCTTCATTTTTTCTAGATAAATATTCTACCAAAGAAAAAACATCTTGTGAAACTTTAATAGTAATTTTAGTTTTAGGACTTTCAAATTTAAAAGCCGCAACCCCTAGGAATTCTGAAGATATCTTGTTAATTCCTACATAAGGAACATATAAGGCTAGAAAGGGTAAATTATTGGAGATTTTTTTTAAAATACTGTAAGCAGCATAGGGGTTGAAATTAGGTGGCAAATAAACAATAATAAAATCACTATTTTTAGTGAGAGCCTTTAGTTTCAGTAAGGCTTTAAAAGGAACCCTTTCCTTTATAAATCCTGTTTCAACCAGCATTTACATAATTTTTATTATCCAAAAAAAGTTTAAATAATGAAAATACCTATCCCCTCGTAATGCCAGCCTTTTTTGATAAGCTTCCTTGCGAGGGTTGGTTCTATAACATTCCTACCGTCAAAAAGGTTTTTGTTTCCTACCTTTTCTCCTATAAGGTTCCAATCCAAAT
>JALSPY010000234.1 GCA_026985705.1 Hydrogenothermaceae bacterium
ACCTATCGGTGGTTTTATTTGCCATAAATATTTGAAAATTAAATGTTGCTCTGTGTAGGAAGTCTTAATTCCAGCTTACGATAAAGATTAATTATTTGATTTTCATTCAAGACTTCTTAATACCTCAAATATTTTCCTTAACTCCTCATTTTTTATTTTTTCTTTAACAGTAGGCAAAGGTTTTTTTTCTGTTTATTAGATAACTGAAATTTGAATAAATCAGGTATGCTTTGTCTAAAATATCTTCAGGTATTTTTTTCTTTATTTCCTCTTTATCAAACTCTTCGTTAACTGCAATTTCATAAGGAAGAAGATTTAGACCAGCTCTATTTGAAAGAAGTTCCTCAATAGATGCATATTCTTTACCATAAAGCTTTTTTAATTTTTCTTTATCGGTAAATTTTTTTCCTCAGCCAGTATTCAAACAAAGGGTCTTGTATGTAATACCTATCATCTATTTTGTCTATTATGTCCTTTTCCATCAGTATCTGGAGGGTCTTTCTTAGAGAACCTACTTTTAGTTCATATTTTGCAAGAAGTTTTTCATCATACAGATGTTTTCCATCTTTTTCTATTATGAGTTTTAATGTTTTTTTCTGGTTTGCTGTTAAATTATCCCACTCTACAGCAAAAAGGTCTTCTTCCCTTTGCATTATAAGGTTTAGAGCTTTTATAAAATCTTCTTCTTTTACTTTTTTTTCAGTTATTTCCCACAGCTCGTAAGCAAATTGCTGGGTGTAGTAAGGAAATCCTTTTGTTATAGAAATAATATTTTTTATGAATTCAGTGTCTATCTCTTTACCTGTCTTTTTAAACCTATCTTTGATAAACTTTATCCACTCTTTTTCTGAAATTTCTTTTATCTGAAAATGCTTAACTGATTTATAAAACGCTCTGCTTTTATCATGAAACATTTTTTTCAAAATGCTTTTTTTAGAGCCCATAAATAGATAAGAAAGTAAATTTGAATGGTGCTGTATCTTTGCTCTAAGTTTATTTTCTATATCTAATGTTTCAATTTCTTGAAACTCATCAAAAACAACACATATTTTTCTTCCTTTTTTTGCATAAATAAATGGTAAGTCTAAAACCTCTTCTAATGTTTCAATAGTTTTTTCTGGAGTAAACTCAAGATAAAACTTTGTCTGACCATACTCGTCAACTACTGCTTTTATCGTTGGCTTAAACTTTAAAACTTTTTTAAAAAAGTTTATAACTTTATCTATAGGTTCTTCTAAAGATTGAGCTACTGCATTGAAATACTCATTTATAAATTCTTCTTTAGAAGATATACCCATAAGGTCAACAAAAACAAATTTTAGCCCTTTTTCTTCTTTTAGCTGATTTAATGTATGCATAACAAGGGAGGTTTTTCCAAACCTGCGGGGAGCATAAATAAGGAGATTTATTCCATTTAAAATATCTTTTTTTAACTCTTTAATTTCCTGCTTTCTGTTGCAAAAATATTCTTCAGAAACAACTCCACCATAATAGAAAGGATTTTTCATTTTATACCATTAGAAAAATATTTTTTATACCAAAAGTATAATACCAAAAGTATAATAAAGCAATTTTTTGTATCGGTTCAGTACATAGTGAACACCTACCGATAAAAACTTTAATACTTTCTATAAGCAACCTTAGCAGTGGTTTTAAATCTTAATGCATAATGTGATCTTATAAAATTGTAAATTCTTAGATACTTCCTCAATTTCCTATTTAACTCCCCTATAAAACAATCAAGTCCTTCTATTAACCACAACTCTTCTTCTATTGTCCTTATTAATCTTTCTACGTTAGAGTTTGTTTTTGGACTCTTTGGATAGCTGAAATAGTGTTCTATCCCCTCTTTCCTCAAATAATC